>JBGSWB010000055.1:0-17923 GCA_041752675.1 Sideroxydans sp.
GCATGCTGAATACTATGGGCAACCGTTGAGTGAGACACCGAAGTTGCGGGCGCTTCTGGATATGAACTCCCCTTCGAAATGAGCAAGAGGCGGGCGACTTGGCTATAAAAGCGGTCGAATGTATAGATCAGAGGTCGGGGGAAGACGTCGATCTGGAATAGATTTCTGAATAAAACAAATATGCAACAGTCGCAGTGTAAGGTCTACTCCGACGGCTGCCATCTCATGGGATTTGGCATGGCGATTCTTATTCATCAATGCGGATACATACGAGGTTTATTAAATGAAACAAAAGTTATTGGGAACACCCTTAGGCAGAGCGGCGCTGTACTTTCGTGAAAAGGTCGACATCTTGTGTGTGGCCAACACCGACCCGGAAAGAGTGGGAACGGTCGCCAATGATCAGTTGGCAACCAAGCTCGTGGTCACATTATGTCAGCCCAATAAGACCTTCATCGACGTTGGCGCACATATCGGTTCGATCATCTCCGGCGTCGCTCACAATGATTCTTCAATAACGATCGTCGCTGTCGAAGCCATTCCACAAAAGGTGAAAAAACTCCGCCAGAAGTTTCCGTCGGTAGAGTTTCACGGCTGTGCCGTTGGCGAATCTTCAGGAGAGGTCTCGTTCTTCATCAATAACGACCAATCGGGATGTAGTTCGATGGGGACACCCACAGATAACAACAAGGATTCGATCTCTGAGATAAAAGTGCCTCTCAATAGGCTGGATGAGTTGGTCTCCTCCGATAAAGTCGATGTGATCAAGATCGATGTCGAAGGAGCCGAACTGGGTGTGCTTCGAGGCGCGTCGGAACTGTTGAAGAAGAGCCGACCGACCATCATGTTCGAGAGCGGCCCTGAGATGGATGACGGACTAGGCTACACCAAGAGGGATATGTACCGATTCCTCGCATCGAACGACTACGCAGTGGTGGTGCCTAATCGAGTCGCCCACAACGATACTGGATTGACAGAGGACGGATTCATCGAGAGTCATCTGTACCCACGGCGAACAACGAACTATTTCGCCATACCCAATGAACGACGCGTTGAAATAAGGGATCGTGCTCGCACCATCCTCAATATCCGCACCTCTTAAAACACTTGGGGTCTCGACGAGAAAGCACTCAACTGAGGCTGCTCGATGAAGGTAAAAAGTTGTCTGCACCCCATCGCGGGTGTGGAAATTAAAAGAGCGACTAGGTCATGATCATATTCTCAATGGATGCCGTCGGACTCACTGCGAGTGAAGTGTGAACGCGCAGGCTACATCGCTTAAAGACAGGGTGTTGCGGGCCGGTGGGTGGGCGTTGAGTGGTTTTGCTGTCACCCAACTCATTCGGCTTGGTGGCAACCTCATATTGACGCGCCTGCTTTTCCCCGAAGCGTTTGGCTTGATGGCGGTGGTCTATGTGTTGATGACGGGCTTGGTGATGTTCTCCGACTTGGGCATCAGTCAGGCCATCATCCAGAACCGTCGGGGGCACGAGCGGGACTTCTTGAACACCGCTTGGACGGTGCAGATCATGCGCGGTGTCATCATCTGGTTGTTGGCTTTGGCATCCGCTTTTCTGCTGCCTTTGGCGGTCAGTCTGGATTGGGTGGCAGATGGTACGGTATACGCGAACCCCTCACTGCCATGGATATGGGGCGTGTTCTCGCTGACGGCGCTCATCCAAGGGTTCGACTCCACCAAGTTGGCGCTTGCCCAGCGTAATCTCCAGATCAAGGCCATCACCCAGATCGAGGTGGGTGCCCAAATAGTCGCTCTCGTGGTCATGGTCGTATGGGCTGAGTTGTACCACAGCATATGGGCGTTGGTCGCTGGCGCCATCACTGCGGTTCTGGTGCGTTGCGTCGCGGGGCATGTGTGGCTACCCGGCGAAACCAACAGACTCCATTGGGACAGGGAATCCTCCAGAGAACTCCTCCATTTCGGCAAATGGGTGTTCTTCCTCTCGATCATGGGTTTCTTGGCGGCAAGCAGTGATCGCATCATCCTCGCCGGCTTTTTGACACCGACCCAGATGGGTCTGTATTCGGTAGCTTTCCTGTTGAGTAATGCCTTCGCTGAGTTGTTCACCTCGATGCTGGCTAGGATCGCCTTCCCAGCGATCTGCGAAGTGGTGCGTGACCGTCCTGCCAGCGTCGCAAAGATGTATCACCGGCTCCAGATGATCGCGGATATCTGCCTGTTCGCAGTGGCGGGCATACTGTTCGTGGCAGGTGAGGCGGTGGTGCAGGCCTTATACGATCAGCGTTACCACGAGGCAGGTCCCATGCTGGCATTGCTCGCATTGGGATTGATCGCAGGGCGTTATGCGGTGGTCTATCAGTTCTGTCTGGCGCTTGGTCAGATGCGTTACATGTTCGTCTCCAACGCGGTGCGTTTAGTCGCGTTGTTCGCGGGCATTCCTTTAGGATTCAGCCTAGCAGGTCTAGAGGGGGCGTTGATCGCCATCGTGGCAAGTCAGTTCGTAGCATGGCCTGTGGCGGTGTATTTCAAAATGAAAAGTGGCCTGATGGATTGGGGAAGAGAATTGATCGGCTTGCCTGTGTTCTGTCTGGTCGTAGCCGCCGGATGGGGAGTGCTGCAGGTGTTGCGGTAGAACAGCGCAGCACTCGCCCGAAAGTCGAACTACCGATGGAAGCATGATGGAACACTCCAAACAGACACCACTACTTCAAGTCAAGAACGGCGGGGATACGGCAGGCCGTTTGACATCGTTGGATGGTTGGCGAGGTATCAGCATCTTGTTGGTGTTGGCCGCCCATTTCTTGCCTTTGGGGCCAAAGTCGTGGCAGTTGAATTCCACCGCAGGCCCACTCGGTATGGTGTTGTTCTTTACCTTATCTGGTTTTCTGATCACGAATTTCTTGCTTCACCATCGAAGTGTCACCGATTTCTTGATCCGTCGCTTCTTTCGTATAGTGCCTTTGGCATGGCTAGGGCTCCTCATCGGTTTAACCATGGCCGGGGCAAGCAGTGAGGCATACATAGCCAACTTTTTCTTTTTCGCAAACATGCCCCCCTTCTGGTTGTCCGAAGTCACAGCGCATTATTGGAGCCTGTGTGTCGAAGTGCAGTTCTACATCGGGATAGCGCTACTGTTCTTTTTTTTCAAGGACAAAGGGTTGCTGTTGCTGCCACTGCTGTGCCTGTTGGTGACAGCATTTCGAGTGATCCATGGCGAATACATCTCGATCGAGACCTATTTTCGGGTCGACGAGATATTGGCAGGTGCCATTTTGGCACTGGCGTATGACGGCAGATTGGGCAAAGACTTACCACGTCTGATCGGGGCATCCAGCCAATATCTGCTGCTCGGATTGCTACTGGTCTCCTGCCATCCTGACAGCGGGGCGATGAACTATTTCCGCCCCTACCTTGCCGCGATGCTGGTCGGTACGACACTGCTCAACGACAAGACTCCGCTCACCCCATTACTGGCATCCAAAGTACTCTTCTACATCGCCAGCATATCGTTCGCCCTTTATGTGATCCATCCGCTCCTAGCGCACACATGGCTGGGTAGCGGGGAGGGGCTGGAAAAATATGTCAAACGCCCAGTCTTGTTCTTCGCACTGTTCGTCTGTGCCCACCTCTCTACCTTCTACTTCGAACACCGCTGGATCGCTTTCGGCAAGCGACTCTCCCAGCGATTGAGGTCACAGCCCACGGTGTAACTAAATAGCAACCTTTATGTGTTGCAATCTACACCCCTTGAATATCGGGGGAGTCATGCTTGGCAGCGTGTCGGGCGCAAGGTCTATCTCTTGGTAGCGATTGGGACCAGCATATTCAGGATCTGAGATCAGATGAATACAACAACGAGCAATTATCCGTGCATTTTTCCTATGTGCGAGATCGAGATGAAGCCAGTGTTTGTGGCAAAGGACATCGCTGCGCAAGAGAACTCCAAGCTTGTTGGTTTGTGAACCGAATCACCGAAGAGAAAAGATAGTCATGAAAGATGAAGTGATGCTGGCGATCGTTATCGTTAACTACAAAACGCCAGACTTGGTGATTGATTGCATTGAGTCCTTGTTACCAGAGTTGCGCGAGATTTCAGCGCGCGTGGTGGTCGTCGACAACCTTTCAGGTGATGGTTCGGTGCAACGTATCCTGTCTTGGCTTGAAGAGCGCAAGATAAGTATCAACCAGGTGACATTGATCGAGTCACCAGGGAACTTGGGATTTTCTGGGGGTAACAATGTCGGTATCCGATCCATCGTTGCGGATTACTACCTGTTACTGAATAGCGATACCGTCGTTCGTCTAGGGGCGATCCAGGCTTTACTGGAAACGGCCGAACGATTCCCCGATGCGGGTATCGTCAGCCCGAAACTGGTCGGTGTCACTGGCGAAGTCCAGATGAGTTGCTTCAAATTCCACCGCCCACTGGGAGAGTTGGTCGATGCGGCGCAGACTTCCATCATCGACCGTCTGTTGCGCCCCTTCGTGATACGCATGCACGTCAACGACGAACTGATAGAGCCTGAATGGACCAGCTTCGCTTGTGTATTGGTACGCAAACAAGTCTTTGATGAAGTGGGTCTGTTGGATGACCGTTTCTTCATGTATTTCGAAGATGTGGAGTTCTGTCATCGTACTCGCGCCGCAGGTTGGAACATCATTCACAATCCCAGCACCGAAATCGTCCATATCCACGGCGGCAGTTCCTCCTTCGAGGAGAGTGTCCGCGCGCGCAAACGTCTACCCAAGTATTTCTACGAATCTCGGACTAGATATTTCTTTTTGCTGTTCGGCTGGGGTGGTCTGCTGGTGGCCAATGTGAGCTGTCTATTGGGTCTGGGCATCGCGCGTTCGCGCAAATGGTTGCAGCGCAAGACCATCAACAACCCTGAATATAAGGGCATCGATATCTGGCGCGATTTTTTCCGCCCGACTAAACGATCGAGTATGTTGCCGTGAGTCAGCGCATGAACATCATAGAGCGCAGTGGTCTCTGAACGAATGAACGCATCATCTGGCGATCTGAAGATCGGGGCTGTCGTCATTGGACGCAACGAGGGTGAGCGCTTGAAGCGCTGCCTGCGTTCGTTGAATGGTCAGGTGGCTGGGTTGGTCTATGTCGATTCTGGGTCGGACGACGGCAGTGTGGAGTTCGCGACTACGCTAGGGGTGGCGGTGGCGGTACTGGATACGCAGATACCGTTCACCGCAGCTAGGGCAAGGAACGCAGGTTTCGAGCGACTCATGCAGACATGGCCCGACTTGGGATTCGTCCAGTTCGTGGACGGCGATTGCGAAGTCGATGCTGCTTGGCTGGAGATCGCATCGGGCGTGCTGACGCGGCAGGATGTTCTGGCGGTCGTCTTCGGTCGGCGCAGGGAGCGTCATCCACAGGCCTCCATCTACAACACCTTGTGCGACATCGAATGGGATACTCCGTTGGGCGAGAGCGCATCCTGCGGGGGGGACGCGTTGATGCGGGTCAGCGCGTTCAAGGCCATGCGCGGATACGACCCCAGTCTGATCGCTGGCGAAGAGCCAGAGATGTGCGTCCACATGCGCAGGGCTGGATGGAAGATACAGCGCATCGATGCCGAGATGACCTTGCATGATGCCAACATGACGCGCTTCAGCCAGTGGTGGAAGCGGACGCTACGTGCCGGGCATGCCTATGCGGAAGGTGCCAGTCTGCATGGCGCCTCACCCGAAAGACACTGGGTGAAAGAGGTGCGTAGCAACTGGTTGTGGGGGTTGAGTGTGCCCACCATGTTGCTGGCGGTGCTGTTGCAACCCATATCGGCGATCCTGCTTTTGATCTACCCGCTGCAGATGTGGCGGATATATCGCAATGCGGATGCGCGCAGGACGGCCTACGAACGCAAGCTGTTCGCCGTCTTTTGCGTGTTGGCAAAACTGCCGCTGATGCTGGGGCAGATGAAGTTCGTCTGGAACGCATGGGCAGGTAAAAGAAGCGGATTGATCGAATACAAATAGGACATACGAACCGAATGAAAGTCGCTTACTTCATCAATCAATATCCCAAGGTCAGCCACAGTTTCGTACGTCGCGAGATCGTCGAACTGGAACGACAGGGCGTCGAGGTCGCGCGTTTCTCTATCCGTCGCGATGGTTCGGATATCGTCGATGAAGGTGACAAGGCGGAGTTGGGCAAGACCACCTATTTGACCGAAGTGGGCAAGGTGCAGATATTGTCGATGATCCTACAAGTCGTGATGTCATCACCGAGGCGCATGTTGCGTGCGGTGCGTAGTGCGCTGCAGATGGGTGCACGTTCACATAGTGGTGTGTTAAAGCATCTGATCTATCTGGTCGAGGCCTGTGTGCTATTGCATCTGATGCAGCGACAAGGGATACGCCATGTGCATGCGCACTTCGGCACCAACCCGGCGGCGGTGGTCATGCTGGCGCACCTGCTGTGCGGGGTGTCCTACAGCTTCACGGTGCATGGTCCAGAGGAATTCGATAAACCGGAGGCGATCTCACTTGGCGACAAGATTCGTCACGCGAGTTTCGTGGTGGCCATCAGCTCTTTCGGTCGTAGCCAGCTCTTCCGCTGGTGCGACCACGGTGATTGGCACAAGATCAGAGAAGTGCATTGCGGTCTGGATGCTGGATTCTTGCAAGCCCCAGCGCTACCCGTCGCAGACACCCACCGTTTGGTATGTGTGGGACGCTTATGCGAACAGAAAGGGCAGCTGTTGTTGATAGAGGCGATCCGCGTGCTGGTACAAGAGCAGCGGCAGGTCGAGTTGGTGCTGGCAGGCGATGGGCCGATGCGTGCCGATATAGAGAAATTGGTCACCGACTACGATCTATCTGCGCAGGTGCGCATCACTGGATGGATCTCGGGCCAGCAGGTCTTGCAGGAGATCGTTGCGAGCAGGGCACTTGTGCTGCCTAGTTTCGCCGAGGGCTTGCCCGTGGTGTTGATGGAGGCCTGCGCGTTACGACGGCCAGTGGTAACCACCTACATCGCAGGTATCCCCGAGTTGGTGCAACACGGAGAAACAGGCTGGCTGGTGCCTGCGGGTTCGGTGGAGGCGCTGGTCGATGCTTTGCGCGAGTTGCTGGATGCACAAACCGCGACGCTGAATGACATGGGCGCGCGAGCTTATGTTCGGGTCGCAGCACAACATGACATCCGAACGGAAGCTGCGAAGTTGAAACGATTCTTCCATTCCGCTGTGCAGGGTGATTGATATGGACATCCTGTTGTGGTCGATGGTGGTCTTGTTGTCGTTGCCAGCCTTCGTGGTCGCGCTGGAGTGTCTCGTCGCCTGCCTGCCCTGGCGTGCGCCAAAAGCGCCATCCAGTCAGTCGCGTCCACGTTTAGCCGTGCTGATGCCTGCGCATAACGAGTCCACCGTCATCGCAGACACACTCGCCACTATCATGCCGCAATTGCTGGCGGGTGATCGCGTGCTAGTGGTGGCGGACAACTGTAGTGACGACACTGCGACCCTCGCGCAGACTGTTGGCGCACAAGTGGCGCAGCGCTTCAATGACGAACGACGCGGCAAGAGTTACGCGCTCGCTTTCGGCATGGAAGTGTTGCGTGAAGACCCGCCCGAAGTGGTCATCATCATCGACGCCGATTGTCGCGTGCAGGCTGGTTCGTTGGATGCACTCGCCCAAGCTGTCGCAGTGTTTGATGCGCCGGCACAGGCCTTGGACATCATGTATGCGAATGAACAGAGTGGTGTGCGTCAGCGCATCGCCGCGTTCGCTTGGGTGGTGAAGAATCAGGTACGCGCGACCGGGATGGCGCGTCTGGGGATGCCCTGCCCGTTGATGGGGACTGGTATGGCTTTCCCTTGGCACATCATCAGCCGTATGGAGATGGCAACGGGCGCACTAGCTGAGGATATGTTGCTGGGTGCGGAATTGGTCACAGCGGGGCATGCGCCAGTGTTCTGTCCTTCCGCGTGTGTGACGAGTGAGTTTCCTGTATCCGAACAAGCGACCCACACTCAGCGACAGCGCTGGGAACATGGCCACCTCAGCATGATCGTCGAGCACGCCCCAGCGCTGTTGAAAAAGGTGTTGAAGCGCGCTGATATCAAAGGCCTGTTCTTCGTATTGGACATGATGGTGCCGCCGCTGGCGTTGCAGACCATGCTCATGTTGTTGGGGGTGGTGGTCACCGCACTGTTCGCCTTGCTGGGCTACGGTAGCGTGCCGTTGCAGATGATGTTGTTGAGCATGGCGCTGTTCGCATCGGCGCTGATGCTCGCGTGGCATCGATATGCGCGCGGCGTGATCAGTTTGCGTCAGGCCATGCAGATACCGTTCTACATCGTCTCCAAACTCACTGTGTATGTGACCTATCTTTTTTCGAGAGAGAAGGCTTGGGTCAAGACCAAACGCTGATCGATATTCACGATGGAAAGCAACATGATGAAAAAATATTTGGTAGTGGGGGGTGCAGGTTATATCGGTTCGCACATGGTCAAGGCCTTGTTACAAGCTGGGCACGCGGTCGTGACGCTGGATGATCTTTCCACGGGCTACGGCGACGCAGTGCTGGGCGGCGAATTCGTCATCGGCAGTCTGGCAGACGAGCTGTTGCTGGATAGTGTGTTCGAGTCCCACCATTTTGATGCGGTGCTGCATTTTGCCTCGTTCATCCAAGTGGGCGAATCGGTGGCACAACCAGCAAAGTACTACACCAATAACGTGAGCAATACGCTCAACCTGTTGAACGCGATGGTGCGGCACGAGGTGCGTCATTTCGTATTCTCTTCCACAGCGGCCATCTTCGGCGAGCCTAACTATGTGCCCATTGATGAAAAGCATGCAGTCGCTCCCATCAATCCCTACGGCACGACCAAGGCGATGGTCGAGCAGATATTGCGCGACTATGACCGCGCGTATGGCTTGAAGTCCGTCTGCCTAAGATATTTCAATGCCTGTGGTGCCGATCCGCAAGGCGAGTTGGGCGAACGCCATCAGCCGGAGACACATCTGATCCCGCTGGCGCTACAAACCGTTGCGGGTAGGCGCGAAGCATTGACGCTGTTCGGTCGCGACTACGATACGCCGGACGGCACCTGCATTCGTGACTACGTCCACATCGTCGATCTCTGTCAAGCGCATCTGTTGGCGCTGGATCATTTGCGCATATCCGATGCCAGCGCCGCTTTCAATTTGGGTAACGGCGAAGGCTTCTCTGTCGCTGAAGTGATCGCAGCGGTCGAGCGCGTGACAGGCAGCAAGGTCACCATCATCGAAGGCGCGAGACGCGAGGGTGATCCGGCAAGGTTGGTGGCCGACGCCTCGCTGGCTAGGGCCATATTGGGATGGAAGCCGCAATACTCGGAATTGGACACCCTCATCGCACATGCGTGGGCGTGGGAGCAGAAACAAGCATCAGATGAGCGCGCTTAGATACGCATCGGACGACAGATGGGATTGGGTCGATTCCGCCAAAGGTATCGGCATCATGCTGGTGGTCTATGGCCATGTGGCCAGGGGACTGTATAACGCGGGCATCTATACCGACCAAGCCAGCTTTGCGCTGATAGACAGCATCATCTACAGTTTCCACATGCCGTTGTTCTTCTTCCTTTCCGGCCTCTTCTGCATCAGCAGTTTCGAGAAACGTGGAGCCAAGTTGGCATTCAACAAGATCGATGCCATCTACTACCCCTACCTACTTTGGTCATTGATACAGGGATCGATCGAGATCGGCATGGGCGGCCTGACCAACCATCAGGTATCGTGGGACGCGCTGCTCAACGTCGTTTGGCAACCGCGAGCGCAATTCTGGTTCCTGTACACCCTATTTTTCGTGTTTCTGCTGAACATCAGCCTGCTGTGGATATTGCAGCGAACCCTATCCTCCAAAAAAGAATGGTGGCCGCACATCCTGACTCTAGTTGCGGCGCTCCTGTTCATGTGCATCTCGTACTTGCCTGGACTGTTCCTGTTCCAATCGGTCGCTCAATACGACCTCTATTTTGCGCTCGGGGTGCTGTCATGGTCGTACTTGAGAAGCGGAAAAAAAGTTGGGATCAATTACTTGCTGATCTTGGTCGTCGCTTTTGCCGCAGCACAATATGCGGCGATCTCGTTCGAGGTCATAACAAATCGGCAATCATTGAGCGCTATCCTCTTGGCATGTGTGGGAATAGCACTCGTTATCGGGATCGCGATGCGCGGCACACTCTTCGCATTCATCGGACGCTACTCGATGGAGATATTCCTGATGCATGTGATCTTTGGTAGCGGGATCAGGGTGCTGATGCAAAAAGGATGGGCGATCGACGCGGTATTACCGCATCTGCTGACCGGATCGGTGCTGGGGATATTATTGCCAATACTGGCGACCAAAGTGATCCACAGAATGAAGTTCGAATTCCTGTTAAAGCCACCCATGATGTTGCATCTGGGCAATCGCTAAGCTCACCTGAACAGTCAAACATCCAGCCCAATTCAAGGTGTTCGGGCTGGATCGCTACGCTTGACTAGACGCAAGCGATGATGAGTAAGCGTTTTGGCGTAATTACGCTGCTTTGAAAGATTCTTCTGACCTGCGGCGAGTTGCGATGAGTCCAACCATACCAAGTCCGCAAGCAAGCAACACAAATTCTGTAGGCTCGGGAACTGGAATCACGGTGATGCTCCCGCTGTAATATCCACCAGCAATCGAATTGACAACGGCGCCAGTGATGCTCAAGCCATAAGTCGTACTTGCACTCAAGCCAGAGAAGCTGAGTTGACTAGCGAAATTGGGACCAAAGATGGAGCCAGTGGCAATGAGTGTGTTGCCATGAGTGACATCAAACAAATTGAAGGCACTGAACCCGGTTGAAAAATTCAAGCCGTTAAAGCTTGAGATCACCGAAGCGCCACCGCTGGGGCTGGTAGTGGTAAAGGTGAACAGGTCATTGAAGTCGCTGTAGCCTGGCGTAATCAGGTGGCTGAACGCAGCGATATTCTGCGTGTTGAAGCTCAGCGAAGAATTCAGTATAGAAGTAGCAGCAGTGGCGCTGTTGACGAACAATACTAAAAGCGTCGCCGCGAATAAATTTGCATAACGTTTCATTGAGGTCTCCAAAGTAGATGGACAAATGATTTCATACCCAACACTATATGCCTCTAGTATTACAGATTTAACGCAGAATATTGCCCTCGGTATGAGCCGTTCGGACTAGTGCGTAAATCACCAGCCTAGACTGCCCCTTGCGCCAATCGCTCACTGAATATGCCACCTATTTCGTTCTTGCGGCGCTGTCCTAGCGCTACTTTTTTGATCGTAAAGGTATTTAGCATCAATGAGTTGATCGTATTAGCCATCGTTTTGTCGGCGTACGATTTGTGGCGATCTCTTTTGAGGTGATAACAAATCGGCAATCATTGGGCGCTATCCTCTTACCTTATGTGGGAATGACTTTCGTGATCAGTGATGTATTGCGTAGCGCATGCTTTGCTTTTATCGGACGTTACTTTGGAGGTGATGTCTGGGCAATCGATACGTTCACCTGAACAGCGAAAATATTGGATCAGATCGGAGAATGGAATGAAGGACGCACAGCAAAATGAACGGTCAAACACCTATCCCCAAGTCAACATGTTCGGACTGGATTACTGCGCTTGCACGTTGACGGAAGCCGCGCAGATGGTGATCGACGCTGGGCACAAAAGAACTAAGGGGTTGATCGTGACGCCCAATGTCGATCACGTGGTCACCATGCAAAAAGACAGCGAGATGTTCGAATTGTATCGTTCAGCCATGTTGCGCTTTGCCGACGGTATGCCGCTGGTCTGGTTCAGCAAATGCCTTCCTGGGCGTAGCCTGCCAGAGCGAGTCACGGGTGCGGACATGCTGCCAGAGATCGCTCGTTTGGCTGCGCAACATGGATTGAAGTTATTCTTTCTTGGAGGCATGCCGGGGGTCGCCGAAAAAGCAGCGATCAAGCTGAGTCAACGCTATCCATCATTGCGCGTCTGCGGAACCTATTCACCCCCATTCGGATTCGACAAAGACAGTGCTGAATCCGAGCGCATCGTAAAGATGGTCAACGACTCCGGCACCGACATCCTGTTCGTGGGCGTCGGTGCACCCAAACAAGAGAAGTGGGCAGCGCAATACATGGCGCAACTCGATGTCGGACCGATCTTGGGGGTGGGGGCATCCTTTGATTTCGCTGCAGGTACTATCCAGCGTGCGCCAAAATGGCTGCAACGCATCGGCATGGAATGGTCATGGCGTTTGATGCAAGAGCCAAGCAGGTTATGGAAACGCTACATCCTGAAAGACAGTCAGTTCCTTTGGCTGATGGTGCGCGAACTGATGAAGAAGAGACAGGGACACGCGACCTAATCTGCGTCGCCCGTTAAAACAAAAAACATTGGTATAGAATTGCCGCCTTCTGAAAGAGCTGAAAACACCGACATGAATAAAATCAAAGGAATGATATTGGCCGCAGGGCAGGGTACACGTGTAAGACCGCTTACACAGAATCTTCCCAAGCCTATGATCCCTATCCTCGGTAAGCCAGTGATGGAATATCTGGTCGAGCATCTCGCACGTCATGGTGTAGGCGAGATCATGGTCAACGTCGCTTACAAACACTTCAAGATCGAGAATTATTTTGGTACTGGAAGCCGCTGGGGAGTGGACATCGGGTATTCCTACGAAGGTGTTTACGAATACGGTGAAGTCACCCCGAAAGCAATGGGATCGGCGGGCGGCATGCGCAAGATCCAAGATTTCAGCGGATTTTTCGAAACCACCACCATCGTCATCTGCGGCGATGCACTTATCGACCTTGATATTGGTGCAGCCGTGTTGGAACACAAAAGCAAAAAAGCGATGGCGAGCGTCATCACGTTGGAAGTCCCCTCCAAGGATGTCTCTAATTACGGTGTGGTCGAGACAGACGCAGAAGGTCGCATCATCTCTTTCCAAGAGAAACCAAGTCCAGAGGATGCGCGCTCTAATTTTGCTAGTACGGGTATCTACCTATTCGAACCTGAGGTGATCAACCTCATTCCACAAGGCAAGGTGTTCGATATCGGCAGTCAACTGTTCCCCATGCTGGCTGAAAGAGGACTACCGTTCTATGCTCAAAAACGCTTCTTCAACTGGATCGATATCGGACATATCCATGATTACTGGTCGGTATTGCAGCGCGTGTTGAAGGGTGAGATCGCACAGATGAAGATGCCGGGCAAGGAAGTCAAGCCAGGTGTCTGGGTCGGCATCGGCACATGTATCGACTGGGAGAACGTCAATATCACAGGGCCGGTCTATATCGATTCTGGCGTCTGCATCGAAGCTGGTGCAGAGATCATCGGCCCTACTTGGATCACGCGCGGCTCTCACATCTGTATGAATGCAAAAGTCATCCGTAGCGTCGTGTTGGAATACACGCGCATCAGTGCGAATATGAGATTTGAGGAAACGATCGTCTCGCCAAGCTATTGTGTGGAGCACAGTACAGGTGTCACGCATTACATCGGTGACGATAGCACCTCATTGCGCTGGGGCGATGCGAGAGGAAGGAAATAGCGCATTTTTCCGCAGTTCGATCCGCTAAAAATAATAAAGCGATTCAGCCGATCCTGCCTGAGTGGTATGAGCGCTCAGTAAGCGTGTCTATCCTTGATCAGCACCATGACGGTCTTGATGACGATGTATAGATCGAGTCGTAGCGACCAGTTCCTGAGATAGTCCAGATCGTAATCGATGCGCTTCTTCATCTTCTCCAGAATCTCTGTTTCACCGCGATAGCCATTCACTTGTGCCCATCCTGTGATGCCGGGTTTGACCTTGTGTCTCACCATATAGCCATCGATCAACTTGCGGTATTGCTCGTTGTGAGCCACAGCATGAGGACGTGGGCCGACGACACTCATCTTGCCCTGCAATACATTGATGAATTGCGGCAACTCATCCAGCGATGTCTTGCGCAAGAAGGCACCGAGCGGCGTGATGCGACGGTCGTTCTTCTGCGCTTGCGCGATATGCGGGCCATCCTCGGTGACAGTCATCGAGCGGAACTTGTACACGATGATCTCGCGGCCATCTAAGCCATAACGTCGCTGTTTGAAAATGACAGGGCCTGGCGAACTGAGTTTCACGCTAACCGCAATGATCAGCAGTATCGGCGCGATCAGCGTGAGTATCAACAGGGACAGGACAAGGTCGCTCGCGCGCTTGACCACTCCGTTGAATCCCGTGAAAGGCGATTCGCAGACGGCGACCACAGGCAGACCCGCGACGGTACTCAAACGTCCTTGAATGAGATCGGTCACAAAGATGTCGGGAACGAAATAGATCGAGGCCGTCGTGTCGCGCAACTTATCCAGCAAAGTCATGATGCGTGGCTGGGTGGACATCGGAAGAGAAAGATAGATCAGCGGTACTTTGTTATCGTTGACGAACATCGGCAGATCGTCGAGTTTGCCTAACACGAAACGTTCGTGCGGGTGAGTCAAACGATCGGCACTACGATCATCAAAGAATCCTAGTATCTTGATGTTCGAATAAGGGTCTGCTGCCAAGCGATGAGCAAGCTCGATACTCTGCTCATTCACGCCAACGATCACAGCGTCCCGCGTTTCCCCTTGCAGCTTCAAGATAGTGGGGGCGAATTCGCGCATCAGAACATGGGCTACGACCTGACTGGTCGGCGCTAGCCAGAACCATGTGATGAGCACATCGTCATCAAAGAACTCAAGATAATTACTGGCATAACCGAACCCCCACAGGAGTCCGACCTTGATCAGCCAGTCTAAACCGATATGCATGACCTTGCGTCGCATAGGCTGGTTCAGTTGGGCATCTCCAGGAAAACTGATAGCGAACATCAACAGTGACAGGATCAAATATTGAGGCGACACAGTAGGCTCAAAGATCATCACAGCCAGGAACAGCGAAAAGATCACCGTCAACGGATCCAAAAAGACACCGATCAGACTCAGCAGGCTTGAGCGGTCGATCGTGATGGAAGAAGAATTACGACTGAACGACGGAGGTGATTTAGTTTGCGTTGTCATGATTGCCATTAGAAAATTTTCGTAACCATCGTCGAGTATCGGTAGAGATATACCGATACGTGATCCACGTTGGTCGTGATCTCGCTTAAAAAATTAGAGGGGGCATCGCCACCACATAGAACCTGCGGTGTCATCATCTACGAAATATGTTACGGTTTTGTGGAGTCAACCTAGGAAAGGTCTTATTAAGTCCGTTCGCTCCCTCGATACTCTGCACAAGCGCTGTACTGATGGAACTACTAGCTAATCCACTAAGCCAGCAAGTGGCTGGTTATCGGTGCGGACTTAGTCAGACCTGTGCTGCATGAAGCCGCCACTAGGTTCGACGTAACTGCGAACGTGTCACCAGCGTAATCTTAGGTGTCCGTTGAGTGAATCGGATACCCCGAATTCAATGACATTCAATCCGCGCTGTAACGGCCTTTGCCCCAAGGGATTGAACGGCCCATCCTTTGAATCTGCTATTTCAGCGGCAAGCTTACTTTCCAGAGGCGAAAACAGGCGCAACTCATACTTGTCTGGATGAGGCTCAAGCAATCTCGGAGCGAACGGTCTGGCTAGGGGTTCACCAACGAACACACCCTGCCCGGGCCAAGCCACACTCTTCCAATACGCCTCGATGGCGCTTGCACCATTGGCGTAATAGAACATCGCGATACCGGGGAAAGGGAACTTCTGCACATAGTTGCAAGGCTCGACCACCGCGCCATAACTGGCTGTTGCCCCCGCCTCTAGCCAGCGCAGGCTACTCATTTGCGTGGAATCGGTCAGTTGTCCGCCAAGCGATGTCAAATGATCTGCCAATGCCCCTGGCTGGAAACGTAAAGTTTCCAACTGAGGTACAAAAGGCGAGCCGGTGAAATAGAAGAGCACATCCTTGCGATTGGAAATCGCATCGGCTTGCAACACCTTGATGCGAAACACCCCATGCAGGTCTTTTTTGGTTTGCGCGAAATGGACAGCGCGCACGTTGCGTTCCTTGTCAGGCGTACTCAACAGATAAGCATGTCCTTTTGGATAGGTGCGGTCAGCAGCCACCCCGCGATCGATCAAAGCCTTCACTTGGGCGAAGTCCTTACCTGCCAGCATCATGGCAGGGCGCATCTTCAAGTCTTTGGCGGGATAGAGACTGGAGGAATTGAAATAGGGACTGGGCTTGGTGGGGCGGCAAGTCTGAGCGCAATAGGCTTCGTCAAAACCAAACGCCAATGCCGACGTGATCGACATACAGTCCACGCGATAGGGAGATGTCCAAGCGACTGCATACGCTTGCACATGTGCTGGTGTGAGTCTATCGATATCGGCCTTCAATCTCAGGAAATCACCCGCTGCGAGCGACGAGCGCCCCGCAGGGAAACTCAAATGGATCACGTTACGAGCAGGGATGCCACGCGCTTTTTGGTAATACTCCCCCACTTGTTTTGACAGCGGATCAGCATCGTTCACAAGCAGTCCGACATCGGTTGCCGTCAGGCCAGTCCTAGGCAACGACACCTCAGGTAGCGCCAGCACAGAAAAGGAAACGAACGCAAGCCACAGCGATAGAGCGAGTGAAAGCGGGGAAGGAAGTTTCTGGCGACATGCCCAGATGTATGCAGGGTCGAATCTCATCGAAGCGAATGATAAATCAGTCATGCCTGCATTTCAGCTTTGTCACAAAGAGTTAATTTTAATGACATGGTGAGTACATAGAATGCCGCGTCTAAGAATTTTGGAGTCCTTGTTTACAGCTGGGTGATCTATGAATAGCAGGAAAATATATTGTGCCATCAGCCTGTTGATCTGTTGCTACCTCCCGAGTGGGGCGGCGCTTGCGGCGGAAGAAGATGACATGAATCTGAGTGAAACGGCGCTTGAGACGGAGCTTGAGACGACAGAAGATGGCATGAGTCTGGGTGGGGCGGTGCTCGTCCCGACAGAGGAGAGCTTGAATCTGAGGACAGTGGCAGGCCTAGGGGATCTCAAGACATTCAAGATGATGCTGGAGGCTGGCGCAAACCCCGATGCGCGCGACATGGGGCAGAACACAGCCATCCTGATGGCGGCCTATCACAGCCAGCGCGAGATGGTGCGTCGCTTGTTGGATCTGGGCGTTGATGTGAACGTGTTGGGCAGCATCGGTTACACGCCCATCGGCGTAGCGGCCAAGCGCAATGATAGCGAGATAGTCAAGATGTTGATCGGCGCCAAAGCCCGACTTGACGTACACGACCACGCGGGCGGCACACCATTGACGAATGCCATCCGATTTCGACGCGACGAAAACATCAAGCTGCTGCTCAAAGCGGGCGCGGACGTGAACATCGCGGATGAAATGGGGAACACGCCATTGATGTTGGCGGCCAAGGCGGGACGCTTGGATTATGTCGAGATGCTGTTGGCGCAAGACGTCCATCTCAGCGACCCCGAACATGACCCCGACCCCATGGGTCTCGTCGATGCCGACCCTATGAGTATCAGCAGCGCCGACCCCATAGGTAACACAGCCTTGTATTACGCCATCTCAGGGGATCATCACGACATCTCAAAACGACTCATCCAAGCAGGTGCGGATGTCAGGGGATTGTGCGATGGCTACACAGTGTTGCACTGGGCGAAAGCCAAGGGGCAAACAGAGATCGTCGCCTTGCTGAAAAACGCAGGTGCCATCGAATGACGAATAGCGATCTGAACCGCTTGACCAGTGGGAGAGCAACCGCCTTATGAAATTCTTTCGAGACGACATCCGGCTGGAAGGTGAAGAGCCATCGCGCTTGGCTATGGTCATCGACTCTTCCATTCGAGTATCGAATGAACAGCAATTCTTCTCTTGGGCGCAATGCGAGCTGCAATATCTCATCCCGCATGAGATATTGATCTGCGGCATCGTCTCCGGCCCCGAATCGGAGATGCGCTGCTACCGTTTTTCCAGCACTC
>JBGSWB010000056.1:0-3757 GCA_041752675.1 Sideroxydans sp.
CCCATCTTGACCGCCGATACCATCGTGACCATAGACGGCAACATCCTTGGCAAGCCCAGTGATGACCAACATGCGGCTGAGATGTTGCGTAGCTTGTCGGGTAAACAGCATCTTGTGCTGACCACCGTAGCAGTTGTCTTAGGCGAACGCATCGAGTGCCGCACTTCAAGTACCACCATCACCTTCGTCACTTTGAGTGAAGAGGCGATCCGTCGTTATCTGCAAACAGGTGAGGCGCATGGCAAGGCGGGTTCTTATGGCATCCAAGGTCATGCGGGGGCTTTCGTGGAACGGCTCGAAGGAAGTTATACCGGCGTGGTCGGTCTGCCTTTGTTCGAGACGGTAGAATTACTTAAATCATTCGGTATCGCCACAGCATGAACGAAGAGATACTCATCAACGTCACTCCACAAGAGACACGCGTCGCCGTGATGCAACAGGGCGTGGTGCAAGAACTGCACATCGAACGCGGCAGTCAGCGCGGCTTGGTGAGCAATGTCTATGTCGGCAAGGTCAAGCGCGTATTGCCGGGAATGCAATCCGCTTTCATCGACATCGGCTTGGAACGTTCCGCCTTCTTGCATGTGGCGGACATCTGGGAGAACCGTATCAATGGCGATGCGGCCAAACCCATCGAGAAGGTCCTATTCGAGGGGCAAAGCGTGCTGGTGCAAGTCATCAAGGATCCTATCGGCACCAAGGGAGCACGCCTCTCCACCCAATTGAGTTTCGCTGGTCGCTTGTTGGTCTATCTACCGCAAGAGTCACACATCGGCGTGTCGCAACGTATCGAGAGCGAAGAAGAGCGCGAGGCACTGCGCGCCAAGCTGGCGCAAGTCCTGCCTGCCGACCACAAGGGTGGCTACATCATCCGCACCATGGCGGAAGGCGCAACTGACGAGGAGCTACGTGCCGACATCGCCTATCTGGATAAACTGTGGAGTAACCTACAGCAACAATCGCAAAGGCTAGGAGCCCCCTCCTTGCTCTACAAGGAACTGGATATCAGCCTGCGCGTACTGCGCGATTTCGTAAACGATGGCGTGACACGCATCTTGGTCGATTCACGCGAGACTCACACTCGGATGAAAGAGTTCGCCACCGATTACATCAGTGCCGCCGTGAACATGGTGGACCACTACATCGGCAGTCGCCCACTATTCGACCTGTACGGCATCGAAGAAGAGATCGAGCATGCCCTGTCCAAACGAGTGGATCTCAAATCGGGCGGCTATCTCATCATCGACCAAACCGAAGCGCTCACCACCATCGACGTGAACACCGGTGGCTTCGTCGGTGGACGCAACTTCGACGACACCATCTATAAGACCAATCTGGAAGCGGCACAGGTCATCGCGCGCCAACTACGCCTGCGCAACCTTGGTGGCATCATCATTTGCGACTTCATCGACATGGATACCGCAGAGCACC
The DNA here is from genome assembly GCA_041752675.1 of Sideroxydans sp. Classification (GTDB taxonomy): domain Bacteria; phylum Pseudomonadota; class Gammaproteobacteria; order Burkholderiales; family Gallionellaceae; genus Sideroxyarcus. Next base: position 1,432 of record JBGSWB010000056.1, read on the forward strand.
GCGATGCCGTGTTGGAGGAGTTCAAGAAGGTGTTGGCGCATGACCGCACCCGTGTCAGCGTCAACGGTTTCTCCGCTTTGGGCTTGGTCGAAATGACCCGCAAGCGTACTCGGGAAAGCCTGGCCCATGTGCTGTGCGAACAATGCCCAACCTGCCAAGGACGCGGGCAAGTGAAGACTGCCCAGAGCGTGTGTTATCAGATCTTGCGCGAGATCGTGCGTGAAGCCCGCCAATTCAACGCCCGCGAGTTCCGCATCCTCGCCTCGCAACAGGTCATAGACCTGTTCTTGGACGAAGAATCGCAAGCCCTTGCCCAACTTTCAGACTTCATCGCAAAGCCAGTCTCCTTGCAAGTTGAGACGCTCTACTGCCAAGAGCAATACGATGTCATCCTGATGTAGGGGTGGCGCGTTCCTCCCAGCGGTCTGCTAGACTACGTTTGCGTCTAGAACGCATATAACTAAATCACCACCGCCTCAGGGAGAATCACCAATGTTCAATAAACACCTTGCTGCCGTCTTGGCAACACTGCTCGTCACAACTCCAGCTTTCGCAAGCGACCATGGTCACGATAAACATGAGAGTCATGCTCATAGCGGAGGTGAGATGTGTACAGGTTTCGGCCCGCAGACACCGCGCGACATCGATAGCACCAAAGGCGAGAACACACGAGCATTTGCCTTGTCTTCAGACTATAAGCAAATGAATCTGTGCAACATCCACATGCACGAGAACGCCGAGCACAAATCAAAAGAGTTCTCCGTATTCGCAGGTGAGGGGCATGCCGGATATGGTAGTGGCTATAAAGCCAACCTCAGCTCCACCCTGAGCAAAGCTGAAATGGCCCCACTGGCTAAGCCTGCCTGCAAGAGCGATCACGGTGACCTCCAACCCGGCGATACGATCGAAGTGCATTGGGTACATTCCTCTGCCGATGTCACGCCCGGAAAGACGTTGGCAGCATGTCTGTCTCCGAAAAACAGCAATCCCGATCTGCGCGTAGAAGCGCAGGTGTTTGTTCTGGTCAATGACAAGAACGCCCTGAATTTCAACGAAATGGGATACGGAGGCAACATCGAACACGGATTCCACCAAGCCAAGTCCATTCCTAATGACACTGGCAAACCCGTCGTATTCGCCGGCTCGACTACAGGCCCGTCTTATACCGACTCCACCTGCTCGCCTTTACAAGTGACTTGGAGCGTACGCCCCAAGGTCGCAAAACTTGATATCAACTCGCTTGCGAAATGGTGTGAGTCGAACGAGTTCGGTGAGGATCACGCGCATGGCGTTCGCAAATTGGTGACTTCTCCAAAATTGCTGTCTGAGATCAAGTGATCCATTGATTGTTAAAAGCCGGCGCAAGCCGGCTTTTTTACGTCCCTCGAATTGAAGAACTAAGCTGTTTTTGCGTTCCTATTCAAAGACTGTTCTGCGCAACAGATGATTATCCTGAATCATCCCAAAATCTCTGAAAGGCGCGTCATGCATCCTCTTCTCAAAACGATGTTCGTCTGCACGCTGTTGCTGGCCATGCCAGTTCACGCTCTCGATCCTCAAGGTCACAAGGATCGTAGCACTGAAGTCTCTAGATTCATGAGTGACCTGAAGGCTGACAATGGCGTGTACATGGTCACGCACAACATCGACTTCTATGCGGGGCTGGCCAAAGGCCAGAAACCCAAGATGACCCTCGTCACCTGTTCGGATTCCCGTGTGCAAGCCAATATGTTCGATCGTGCCCCCGAGGGTGACCTCTTCACCATTCGCAACATCGGCAACCAACTCGCGACCGCCGAAGGCTCGGTGGAATACGGCGTACACCATCTGCACACCCCTATCCTGATGTTCCTTGGGCACTCACGTTGCGGTGCGATCGCTGCGGTCGGCGGCAATTACTCGAAGGAATCGCCCGCGATCAAGAAAGAGTTGGACACCATCGGCATCCCCAAGGACATAGGCAATCTGGAAGGAGTGACCGCCAATGTCCACAACCAAGTGAGCTTGGCCATGATCAAGTTCTCTGAAGAAGTAGCTGACGGAGATCTGGTCGTCATGGGTGCGGTGATGGATTTCGCGGATGACCTGCATCAAGGTGCTGGGAAGTTGCACGTGATCAACATCAATGGCGAGAAAGACCCGGCCCAGCTAGTGAACATCAGCGCATTGCTCGCCAAGAACAAACCCAAGCCCGTCGCCGCTAAGGTAGTGAAGAAGGTTGATACCCAAAATACACCTACGGCCGAACATGCGAAGCCGGACGAGCACGATGCTCATGCAGCACCCGCAGCCCATCATTGATACTAGCCTCGCGTGACCTCAAGGT
>JBGSWB010000057.1:0-4652 GCA_041752675.1 Sideroxydans sp.
GCCGCCATTTGTTTCACCATCTCAGGCTTCAGCACATTGCCCGCAGACAGACCAAGGAACACATCCGCATTCGCAATGACATCACCCAAAGTGCGCGCCTTGGTATCTTTGGCATAGCGCGCCTTGTTGTCGTCCATCTCATCAACGCGCCCGGCGTACACCACGCCCTTGATGTCGGTGACGATGATGTTCTCCATCCTCACACCCAGCGTGACCAACATATCCAGACAAGCCAATGCCGCCGCACCTGCACCACTCGCCACCAACTTGACGTCTTCTATCTTCTTGCCGACCACCTTCAACCCGTTCAGCAAGGCCGCGCCAACGATGATGGATGTGCCATGTTGATCGTCGTGAAAGACGGGGATGTGCATGCGCCCACGTAGCTTGCGCTCGATGTAGAAACACTCAGGGGCTTTGATGTCTTCCAGATTGATGCCGCCGAAGGTCGGCTCTAGGGCTGCGATGATGTCCACTAACTTGTCGGGGTCGTTCTCGGCGATCTCGATATCGAACACATCGATGCCTGCGAACTTCTTGAACAACACCCCTTTGCCTTCCATCACCGGCTTGGCTGCCAACGGCCCGATGTTGCCTAATCCCAACACTGCGGTGCCGTTGCTGATGACCGCCACCAGATTGCCGCGTGCCGTCATGTTGCGCACCTCGGATGGGTCACTCACGATCAGCTCACATGCCGCCGCCACCCCCGGTGAATAAGCCAGCGCGAGGTCTCGCGCCGTATGCAATGGTTTGCTCGCATTCACCGATATCTTGCCCGCCGGAGCTTGGCGGTGATATTGCAGGGCAGCTTCACGCAGTTGCTTATCCATCATTCCCTCGTCGATCTTTGGGTGTGAATCGTGCGTCGATTATAGTCCAGCAAATTGCTATGACATACCTCATCCAAGCACGTGCATCTGCGCGATGTGTCGCTAGGCTTTTGTTGCCGCCCTACTTGCTCGGTGTTCCAACCCCAGCGTGTCCAGCGTGCGATCGCGCACCGCATGCAGCAAAGCCACGTTGTCATCCAGAGATTCCCCATAAGAAGGGATCATCTCCTTCATCTTGTTTTTCCACTGTGCAGACTTCATGCGCTCTTTGTAGCAACGCTCGATGACTTCGATCATCGCTTGCACCGAAGTGGACGCACCCGGTGAAGCACCTAGCAAGGTCGCCAAGGTGCCATCTTTAGAAGTGACGATCTCGGTACCGAACTCCAACTTGCCACCCTTGGTGTCGCAGCCCTTGATGATCTGCACACGCTGCCCTGCGGCAGCCAGCTCCCACTGGTTCTCGTCCGCGTCCGCATAGAATTCGCGCAAGGTCGCCACGCGCTCCTTGTGCGATTTGAACGCCTCACCCACCAGATAACGCGTGAGGTCCATATTGTCGCGTGCCACTGACAGCATGGGTTTCAGATTGGCCGACTTCAATGACGAGAACAGATCCAATACTGAGCCTTCTCTCAAAAACTTGGTGGTCATGCTGGCGAAGGGGCCGAAGATCAACACCGATTCACCACCGATGATGCGCGCATCCAAATGCGGAACCGACATCGGCGGCGCTCCGACTGCGGCTCTGCCATACACCTTGGAACTGTGTAGTCGCACGATCTTGGGGTCATGACAGATCAACCACTGACCGCTCACTGGAAAACCGCCATAACCGCTTGCTTCGGGGATGCCCGATTTTTGCAACAGAGGCAAAGCTCCGCCGCCCGCGCCAAGGAACACGAAACCCGCATCGATGGTCTTGATCTTGTCGGTGTGATTATCCTTCACGCGCACATGCCAACGCCCGTCAGCGTGCTGATTCAAGCTGGTGATGGTGTGACTCAATTTGAGCTCGAAGTTGTCCAACTTCAACAGCGCCTTCACCAACTTGCGCGTCAAAAAACCAAAGTCGATATCCGTGCCATGCTTGACTTGTGTCGCGGCGATCTTATCTTTCGGGTCACGGTGACGCATCACCAGCGGCATCCACTCTCGCAGCACCGCATGATCCTCGCTGTATTCCATCTCCTCGAACAGGTGATGCGTGTGCAAAGCTTGATAACGCTTGCGCAAGAAAGCCACATCCTTTTCGCCACTGACGAAACTCTGGTGATACACAGGATTGATGAATTTTTCCGAGGCAGGCAACAGACCTTGGTCAACGAGGTAGGACCAGAACTGCAAGGACACTTCGAACGCGGCGTTGATCTCCAACGCGCGATCTATCTTGACGCTGCCATCCGCCTGTTCGGGCGTGTAATTGAGCTCACAATATCCGGCATGTCCCGTGCCTGCGTTATGCATGGCATGCGAACTTTCGTTCGCCACCTTGGCTTGGCGTTCCACCATCAATATCTTCAGTGACGGATCGAGTTGCGCCAACAGCTTACCCAGCGTCGCACTCATCACCCCCGCACCAACCAACAATACGTCTACTTTTTTGACTGACATCTTCCTGCCCTCACACTCTGATACCGCGATTCTACCTGTTCATCTCAGCCAGCATCTTCTCCAAACGCTTGATGGAAACGATAACAGGGGTCTTCAATTCCTTCGCGAACAGCGATACGCGCAACTCCTGCACCATCCACCCAAAGTCCGTCAGCCGCGCATCTACCTCACCTTGTTGCGCAGAGAGCTTACGCCCCAATTGCTGCAGCAGCGGATTCAGCTGCGCCAGATTCTGCGCATCACGCGCTGGGTTCGCTTTCAACTTTTCTAGCCGCACATTGATGGCCTTCAGGTAGCGCGGCATGTGCTGCATACGTTCGTAAGGTGTGCGGCCCACCCACTCCTTCCCCAGAAGCCAGTCGCATTGGCTACGGATGTCTTGTAATACCTGCGCATGCGCTTTGAATTGAGGCAATGTTTTTTGCAAGACGTGATGCTCCGCCAACACCGCCGCCACCAAACGCGCGATCTCTTGTGCCACCAGATTCAATCGTCCTTTCGCGTCCTTGCACCGTTCGTCGAACGCCCTTTCGGATTCCGGCCACGGCTCGTTGAGCGAGCAACGATCGAAGGTCACCGCGATGATCTGTCGCTGCAAGTCCTGTTGTGAACCAAAGGGTAAGAACTGCATGGCCATCGCTTGCAGTCCCGGCAGGTTCTTCTCCAGATACTTCACCTGCTCTTTCAGCGCTAGCATGAATAGACGACGCAATCCGGCCCTATGCACCACCTGCGCTTCTTCGCGCGTGTCAAAACTCTGCAAGCTCACTGCATCGCCCTCATCCACCAACGCATTGAACACGGTGATGGTCTGGCCTGCACGCTGTTCGGTGCGGGTGGCAGGAAAATCGCCGAAGCGCCATTCCGTGTAGCGTTCCCCACTTGACCTTTCCTGTACTACGGCTTGTTTTGCCACTGGCGAGGAGGTGACGACAGCTTGCTTGAGCGCCCACTCCCCGCGCAACGCCGCAAAATTGCGCGACATCCCCAACTGCCTACCATGCTCATCCACTACTCGGAAGTTCATCAGCAGATGCGGCGGGAGCTGCTCCAAGCGGAACGCATCCAGCGGCACCTCGATCTGCCTTTGCTCGCGGATGAAGCGGGCCAAAGCTTGCAACAATGGCGTGTCGGACGGCTTCACCGACCCCGCGAAGAAGGTCGCGAACTCTGGCACTGGCACACAATTACGGCGCAATTTTTGCGGCAACGACTTCACCAACTACGCGACCTTCTCCGCCAATACGCCCGGCACAAGATACTCGCAGCGCGCTGCCGACACCTGATTCAACAAGGCTTGCGGCACGGTCAGCGTCACGCCGTCGTCGCTCTTGCCCGGCGCGAAGTTGTACGCCATCGCGTAGCTCACGTTGTTCATCGACAACTGCGGCGGGAACTGCTCGGTGGTGATGCCTGCCGCCTCGTGGCGCATCAGATCGTCACGTTTTAGATACAGCAATTTTGGCTGCTCGCGTTCGGCTTCCTTGCGCCATTTCTCAAAGGCAGCACCGTTGTGCATGCCAGCGGGGATGCGCTGATCGTAAAAAGCGAAGATGAGTTCGTCATCCACCAGCACATCTGGGCGGCGCGATTTGTGTTCCAGCGCCTCAATGTCCTCGATCATCTTTTGGTTGTGCGCGAAGAACGGCGCGAGCGTGTTGAACTCACCATTCACCAGCGCTTGGCGGATGAATACCTCGCGCGACTCCTCGGGATTCATCGGCCCGTAATGCACGCGCTTCTTGGGGTTGATGAGCAGGCCGAACAAGGTGCTGCGTTCCCAAGCCGCCACCTGTGCCGCCTTCTTCTCCCAGTGCGCGTCGAAGTAGCTGCGCTTGATGAGATGCGCACCCACCTCTTCCAGCCACTCCGGTTCGACACGCGCCATGCACCGCGCGAACAGCTTGGTGGTCTCCACGATCTCCGCCGCGAACACCCACTTCGCGCCTTTCTTCGCCAACACCGAATTAGATGCGATGAAGAACTTGATCTCGCGCGGGCCGAGATAGTGCGGCTCGCTAGTGGAACGGCAACCGATGTTGCCCAACAAGCCTGTGAGCAGGGCTTTGTGGATTTGCTCGTAGGTGGCGGGAAGCGCTGCGTTGACAGTTGCTTCCCCCACCCTAATCCCTCCCCCGGTGGGAGAGGGACTAAACCCAGGGCGCTGCTGCTCTACCTCCCTCTCCCCACCCTCACCCCATGCCC
>JBGSWB010000058.1:0-2518 GCA_041752675.1 Sideroxydans sp.
CTGAAACGTATTGCAGATGCTGCCGACGCCGCCGATATCATCACACATCATTGTTCATCCAGTATCGGCGTCACCATATTCCGTGATCATGACGAAAGTCTGGACCAATTGCTGAAGTGGACGGATATGGCCATGTATCGCGCCAAGGATGCAGGTCGCAATGCCATCCGTTTCTTCGACCCCGCCATGCAGACCGCGATAGAGACGCGTGCAGCCTTAGACAGCGACCTTCGAGTCGCGCTGAATATGGGGCATTTCAGGCTCTATTATCAAGTCCAGGTGAATGCGAACAATCGTGCTCATGGCGCTGAGGTGTTGTTGCGCTGGGTGCATCCTGTGCGCGGCTTGGTATCACCTGCCCAGTTCATCCCATTAGCGGAAGAGACTGGTTTGATCCTACCCATCGGTGCTTGGGTGTTGGAGACGGCCTGCGAGCAGATCAAGCGATGGGAGGGGCAGTTAGCATTCCGTAATCTGACTCTTGCCGTCAATGTGAGTGCGAAACAATTCCGACAAGTAGATTTCGTTGCACAGGTCAAAGGTGCGATCACACGGCACGAAATCAACCCAATGTCGCTCAAATTGGAGCTGACTGAGAGCCTAGTGTTGGACAACGTCGATGACACCATCAACAAGATGAGGGAGCTAAAGGACATCGGGGTGAGTTTCTCTATGGATGACTTCGGTACGGGTTACTCTTCCTTGTCTTATCTGAAGCGACTGCCGCTATCTCAGCTGAAGATTGATCAATCCTTCGTGCGTGATCTGGCCACGGATCATGGCGACATGGTGATGGTGATGACCATCGTCGATCTGGGTATGAACTTCGAATTGGATGTGATCGCCGAAGGGGTGGAGACCGAGGCGCAATTCAAATTGCTACACCGTTATGGCTGTACCAGTTTCCAAGGTTATCTATACAGCAGACCGGTCCCGGTCGAGGACTTTGAAGCGCTGATCACCAACAAACTACTCAAGTAAGCAGGAACTATTTTGATTGCGGTGGGTGGCAGTCGCCGTGTCATCACTGCTAGATGAGTACGCCTGAACTGTCAAGTTTGCAAATCCTAAAACCGCGTTAGAATCGCGCCCGTTTTTGAACGAGTGGAAATCTATGGAGCAAGAGAACAAGCAGATCAAGATATGGGACATGCCTGTGCGCCTGTTCCATTGGTCTTTGGTTTTGGGCTTCGTACTCGCCTATGTCTCAGCTGAGGTCGGCATCTTGGATGCGCATGTGTTGATCGGGTATTTCTTGATCGCCTTGCTCGTGTTTCGCATCCTATGGGGATTCATCGGTACGCAATATTCGCGTTTCCGTTCCTTCTTGTTCTCACCAGCCGAAACGATGGGGTATGTGAAGGCTATCCGTGCCGGTAAAGCAACTCATTACTACGGACACAATCCAGCAGGTGCGTTGATGGTGTTCGGTTTGCTGGCGCTGTTGGCATCCATCTCGATGTCGGGCTTGGTCACTTTGGCGGTCATCGATTACGAAGGACCTTTGCTGTTCTTGGCGAACCAAGTGAGCGATGACACTAGTTATCTCTTCCGACACGCTCATGACTTCTTTGTCGATGTCGCATTGCTATTGATACCTCTCCATTTGCTAGGAGTGATCGCGGGCAGTATCCAACACAAAGAGAATCTGGCTAGGTCTATGGTCACTGGCATGAAGAAAGTAGTAACAGACACAACATATAGATAAATCAACTGTAACAAAGGAGGAAGCAATGCAAGGGAAGCATCTATTTAGATCATGGTCGGCAGTCATCGCGCTGTTTGCCATAGCGGGCGTAGCAAAAGCGCAAGACATCGACTTGAATCTGCCTGCGCAGACGTATGTGCAGAATGCGGGATCGTTCATGTTGGCGGCGAATGAGGCGGATGTGCTGGTGAAGAAGGAAGCGACGACTGTCGCTTCCGCACCTAAGGAACCTTATGAGCCACCTTTGTTATCGGGTAGCAACGTGCACATGGCGTTAGGCTTGGCGACCATCGTGGCGGCAGGGCTGACAGGTATGACCGCACCTGAAGAGGGATGTGAGAGTAACTGCGGCCCGACTCCTGTAGCGCGCGATGTGAATGGTACACACGCTAAGTTGGCGTATGCGACGGTGGCACTGGCTGCTGCAACCATCGCGAGCGGGGTGATCACACATTGGGACGACTTCCATCTGGAAGATGGCATCACCGACCCTGACAATCTGCACGTCTTGTTGGGTATAACAGGCGCGGCGATGATGGCCGTGGCTACAGCGAATTCGGCAAAAGTCAAAACCGGTGAAGCAAGTCATGCTGGGCTGGCGATGGCGGGTGCGGCGGGTATGGTCGTCGCTATCAAGTTGACGTGGTGATTAAGGAAAAAATGATGAATAGATCGATCACATTATTAGGGCTGTTGGCGATGTTCTCTGTTGCCAGTGCCTTTGCGACGCCTGCATCGGATGCCGTATTGGCGAAATACAAAGCTGAGGGCGTGAGCAAGACGGACGTGGCCAAAGCCAAGAAGGATTGG
>JBGSWB010000059.1:0-8323 GCA_041752675.1 Sideroxydans sp.
ATTCCGCTTGGGAAAAACTGAGTTGCCCGGTTTGCTGCGCCGCTGTCGTCATCGTTTGTGCCCCGTTAACTGCTCGAACGCATTAACGCGCTGCCTCCAAGTTTCGTTGGCAAGCTGAGCGAATAAATCTGCGTTTCCCTAGAAAGCTGCGTAACGCGAGCGTTGTCTCTTTCGGAGCGATGCGTTCCATGTGTTGCAACGGCGTCGCGGCGCTATCCAGATTCTCCAACTGATGCTGCGCGAAGTAGCCGATGCGGATGTCGGGGGTGTATTCGAGTTTGCCTTGCGTGGGATGCAGCTCGCCCACTAGCAGCTTGATGAGCGTGGATTTACCCGCGCCATTGGGGCCGAGTAGGGCGATGCGTGCGCCAGCGCGCAGCACCAATTCGATGTTGCTGAAAAGTGTTTTGTCGCCGTAAGCGAAGCCCATCTTCTCTGCACGCAACAACAAGTCGGGGCTGCGTTCCGGCGCTTCGATCTCTAACTCGAAATGACCGTCGGTGACATGCACAGGGGCGATGCGGGTGATGCGTTCCAACGCCTTGATGCGGCTCTGCGCTTGTTTCGCCTTGGTAGCTTGGGCGCGGAAGCGGCGCACGAAGTCTTCCATGTGCGCGATCTTTTCTTGTTGGCGCTCGAATGCTTGGGTGTGCTGCGCGAGACGTTCAGCACGGGCGCGTTCGAAGTCGTCGTAGTCGCCGGTGTAGATGTCGATGGTGCAGTCATGCACATGGGCGATGCGGTTGACGCACGCGTTGAGGAATTCGCGGTCATGCGACACCAACAAGATGCTGCCGGGGTAACGCGCCAGATATTGTTCCAACCACAGGATGGCTTCGAGGTCGAGGTGGTTGGTGGGTTCGTCGAGTAGCAACAGGTCGGCACGGTGCATCAGCGCGCGAGCCAGATTGAGTCGCATGCGCCAGCCACCGGAGAAGCTGGCGACGGTGCGCTGCAAGCTGTCGTTGGCAAAACCTAAACCATTGAGCAGTTGCGCAGCACGTGCGGGTGCGCCGTAACCGTCGATGGCTTCGTAGCGATGTTGTGCATCGAACCACGCCGCGTCGTGATTCTCTTTGGCGAGGGTCTTTTCCAACACGCGTAGCTCGGCATCACCATCGAGCACGAATTCCAATGCGGGACATTCGGCGTTGGCGATCTCTTGCTCGACGAAGGCGATGGTCTTGCCTGCTTGCAGCGACACTTCGCCGCCGTCGGGTTTGATCTCGCCGCGTATGAGACGGAACAGGGTCGATTTGCCGCAGCCGTTCTTGCCGACAAGACCGATGCGCTGGTCGGCGAAGGCTTGCAGATTCACGTTTTGGAGAAGCGGGGTACCACCTTGCAGGTAGGTCAGATTCTGGATATTGAGCATGGACGCGATGATAACAGACGGGGTGCGCAGCTCAGTCCTTCACGGGTGAGAAGAGGATCAACGCACGAAGCGGATGGTGCAGAAATTCAGCAAGTCACCGAGGGCTTGTTCTGCATCACGCAAGGACTGGAAGATGCCGAGGAACTTCGATTCGTCATCGTAAAGTCCGCGCTGTGTCATTGGGTCTGTGGTGAGAAACACTTTGCACATGATCTTGCTCCTTCAACTTAATTATCGGTATGAGATAGGGATTCTTGAGGGATTAAAATCTGACAAAATGAGTTCGCTGGATCGGCATCACATTTTTTTTGAAACTTGCCTTGAGTATCTTGAATTTGAGAGGAGGGTCGTATGCGTAACAATCTAGTGTTGTTGCTGCTGTGTCTGTTCTGCTTACCTGCTGTGGTGGAGGCGAAGGGGGGCGCGCTCGTTGGTCGCTGGGTGTATCAGCAGGGCGAAGCGACCTCGGAGATCGTTTTGGATGAATCGGGTAGCGGTAGCTTTGACGGTACGCCGTTGAGTTATCAGGTGCAGGGTGACCAGATTTTCGTCAGCATCAACGGCGGCTTGCAGGCCTATTTCTACGAGCTGAAAAATGATCATCTGGTGCTGGGTGGGGGTGATCTGGCCGCCCCAGTGCAGTTCACTCGCGCTTCTAAATCCAAGAAGAGTGCGCAGAAGACACCAACAGCTAGCACGGGCAGCGACGAGGCGATAAAGCAAGTGCTGTTGGCGAACGATTGGTGCTCCTTCTCATACAGTGGTGGTGGGGGCGGCTACGGTTCGTCAGGGAGTTATGGACACAGCTCGAAATCGCGTGTGCATCTATCGCCTGATGGAACGATCTCTCGTCGGTCTGGTTCGGAGAATCATTCGAGCAATCAGTACGGGAGTGTGGCGAGTCAAGGTAATAGCGGTGATGGTGGACGTTGGCAGGTGCGTGCAGGGGTTTTGTATCTCTCTAGCGGCGATGCGCCGCTGCAACCGGTGAATCTCTCGATCACCCGAAATTCCAACGGCTCTCCGATACTCAAAGCGGATGGGGTCGAATATATGCGATGTGGCAATTGATCTTTGTGGGCACTTCATCCTTAAAGGCATGACGCAAGATATTTCTAAAATGTTGGAACAAGTTTGTGTCGAACAACACTGAAATCGAGTAACAACTCAATCGTATGAAAAATCTCCAACCCCAAACTGTCTGGTCTCACTTCGCCACGCTGTGCGCGATACCCCGTGCTTCCTATCGTGAGGAAGCGCTGAAACAACACCTCATCAATTGGGCGCAAGCACGTGGTATCTCACATGTCGTCGATGCTGTCGGTAATCTCATCTTGAAGAAGCCAGCCAGCCCCGGCTGCGAAGCGATGCCGGGTGTGATCCTGCAAGGTCATCTCGATATGGTGTGCCAAGCCAATGCGGGGACGCTGCATGACTTCGAGCGCGATGCGATCAAGACGGTGGTGCGCGACGGTTGGCTCATCGCCGAGGACACGACGCTGGGCGCGGATAACGGAATCGGAGTGGCGCTGGCATTGGCTGCGCTGGAGGAGCCGAACTTGATGCATCCGGCGCTGGAGGTGTTGCTCACCATCAATGAGGAGTCAGGCATGGACGGCGCGCGTGGTCTGGCAGCCGGCACCTTGCAGGGCAAGCTGCTCATCAATCTGGATACCGAGGAGTGGGGGCATTTCTATCTGGGATGTGCGGGTGGAGTGGATGTAGAAGTGCGCCATGAGTGCGCACAGGAGGAGATACCGCACGACTTCGCGTTGTTGCGTTTCGATGTGAGCGGTCTGCGCGGGGGGCACTCCGGCATCGACATCCATCTGGGGCGCGGCAATGCCATCAAGTTGTTGGCGGAGGCGCTGCGCGATCTTTCTGCGCACACGGATGTGCGCCTTGTTGAGTTGAAGGGCGGCTCTGCGCGTAATGCCATCCCGCGCGAGGCGTACGCTGTGTGTGCGGTGCCTATCGCGGTGGTGTCGGGTATCGACGCTTGGGTGGAGCATCGTCTGGCGGCATGGCGGCTACGCTTCGCAGAGGCAGATGCGAAGGTGTCGTTCAGTTATGAATTGGATGAGATGCCGGTCGGTTTAGCTTTGCAACAGGGGGAACGAGACCGCCTGCTGACTTTCTTGGATGTAGTGGGGAACGGGGTGTCGCAGATGAGCGAGGACTTTGCGGGAGTGACGGACACCTCAAGCAATCTCGGCGTGGTGAGTCTGGAGCAGGGGACGTTCAAAGCGACCTTCAAGGTTCGCTCCTTGCACGATGCGCGTGCCGATGCGTCGGCCAATAAGTTGGTCTCACATGCGCAGAGCTATGGATTACAGGCATACAAAGACGGTGCATATCCGGGGTGGACGCCGAATGCCGCCTCCCCTTTGCTCAGTCTGTGTCAACAGGTGTATGTGCAGCAGTTCGGCCAACCGGCCTCTTTGCAGGTGATCCACGCGGGGCTTGAATGCGGTCTTTTGGCTGCCAGCCATCCACATCTGGAGATGATCTCCTTCGGGCCTGACATCCGTGGTGCGCATGCGCCGGGTGAGAAGGTGGAGATCGCCTCCGTCGGGCATTGTTGGACTTTGCTGAAGGCCGTGTTGCAGGCATCGGCGGGGCGCGTCTGAATGTCGAAGGTGAGCCGTTTCGCCGCCGTTTCGGTACAATGCGCACCTGTTTGTGAGCGGCCAAGTCCGCTCTTGTTTCGCAACGATATAAAACGGAGTCCATAGACATGAAAGCACCGATCCCTCTACGTAACGTCCCGCAGTCCAACATCTTCCGCAAGGGTGATGTCTTTGTTCTGTTCGGTGAACTGTTCGGTAGAGGTTATGCCAATGGCCTAGTGAACGAAGCACGCAAGGCGGGGATGACCATCGTCGGTATCACCGTCGGTCGCCGTGATGAGAACAATGCGCTACGTGCGTTGACAGCCGAAGAGCTGGCGACTGCGGAAGCGAACTTGGGTGGTCGCATCATCAACGTGCCGCTGATGGCAGGTTTCGATCTGGATGCACCTGCTGGCGAAAAGACACCGACCGATCTGTTGGATGTGCTTACATTGAAGACTTGGCAGGACGATAAGCTGGATTTAGCGCATATCGAAAAATGCCGCGCAGTGGGCGTGAAGCGTTTCAAGGATTCCGTGGCGAAGGTGATGGCCGAGTTGGATGGCATGATCCCGAACGGCGCGAATGCCTTCTTCGCGCACACCATGGCCGGTGGTATCCCTAAGGTGAAGGTGTTCCTCGCTATCGCTAACCGTATCTACAAAGGTCGTGGCGAGCGATTCATGTCTTCCAGCGCGTTGTTGAACAGCGACTTGGGCAAGCTCATCCTGATGAACTTCGATGAAGTCACCGCGAACTCTTTCCAATATCTGATCGAGGGTAGTGCAGCCATTCGCGCACGTTTGGAGAAGAGCGGCGGCCAAGTGCGCTACACCGCCTATGGCTATCACGGCACCGAGATCCTGATCGATGGTCGCTATCAATGGCAGACCTACACCAGCTACACCCAAGGCAAGGCGAAGATGCTGTTGGAGCAGCACGCTGAGAAGGCTTGGGCACAAGGTATCAAGGCGACTTGTTACAACTGTCCTGAGATCCGCACCAACTCTTCTGACATCTTCGTGGGCGTGGAGCTTTCCTTGTTCCCACTGTTGACCGCGCTGAAACGAGAGGGCGGTGGAGCGTGGGCGGAGACACAATGGCAAGCTTGCCGCGATGTGTTGCAAGAAGGCCAGACCTTGGAAGGTCTGCTCAAGACCATCGACGACTACAACGACAGTGCAGTGATGGCAGGTTTCCGCAACTTCGAAGCTTGGCCGATGCCGAACTCGCCCGAGTTGGCGGATGTGATGATCGGCACGTCGGATGACATCACCAAGATGCACAAGAGCCGTGATGCGCTGGTGACGGATGTGCTGAGTTCTTTGGTGTTGGAAGGTACCGGCCCATTGATGTTCCATGAGTCCTCGAATCCGTCCGGTCCTGTGTTGTGGTTGAACCACGATGTGATCGCGAAGCAACTTAACCAGTTGCACAACTAAAGTGGTAAGCGTGCCGAGCATCACGCTCGGCACGTCTCTCTGCGGGAGGTAACGTACAGCCATGGCCGTCGTCCAAGTCATCCTCCCCATCTTCCTGTTGATCTTGTTGGGTACGGCGATGCGCCGCTGGTTCGGCCTGAGCCAAGATTTCTGGCCGCAACTCGATAGACTCATCTACTACATCTTCTTCCCCGCCTTACTGTTCAGTTCGCTCTCACATTTCCAGATCGACTTCGGTGCGGCGACGCCGATGCTCATCGTCGCGATGCTCTATATGGGCGCAGGCATCGCCTTGGGCTATGTGGCGAAATTCATCTTCCATGCGCCAGACAAAGTCTTCTCTGCCACTTTTCAATCGTCATTCCGTTTCAATAGTTATGTCGGCCTTGCTATCGCAGGCGGCATCCACGGCAATGATGGTCTGGCGGCGATCGGTCTGATGATGGGGTTCATGGTGCCCGTCGCCAACGTGGCTTCGGTGTTGATGTTGGCGCGCCACAGCGAGAGCCATTGGCTGAAGGAGATATTGCTCAATCCTCTCATTCTGGCGACGGCGGGGGGGATCACCTTCAGTCTGGCGGGGTTGCATCTGCCTCAGGTGTTCGACAAGACCTTGAGTTTATTGGCGCAGGCTTCATTGCCGATGGGCTTGATCGCGGTGGGGGCTGGTTTGCGCATACAGGGCCTACATGCTCATCAAGGCACTTTGTGGTACGGCGTGGCGGTGAAGTTGCTGGCCTTGCCCGCTATCGCTTGGGGATTAGGCGTATGGTTCGGTTTGTCGAGTGTGTATCTGCACATCGCGGTGCTGATGGCGGCATTGCCTGTCTCCACCGTGGCTTATGTGCTGGCGAAGCGCATGGGGGCGGATGGCGATACCATCGCGGCACAGATCATGTTGAGTACCTTGTTGGCGGTGGTCACACTTCCATTGTGGTTGTTGTTGATGGGGCTATGAATGGATAATCGCGCCCCCGTAGAAGTTGGAAAGGTCCCAACCTAGAAACCGCAGTTGACCGCTCCATTTAGTCCACAAGAAAGTGAATATGAAAAAATTATCTCTATATATCTATGCTCACACGTTAGATGAGTCGCTACGAAGTGTATTGCGCGCCCCTCGCGACGCATGGCGGCGTTGCTTCTCCTCGGAATGGAACGACCATTCCTCGTCGTCGCGCCTTGCCCTACGCCACGATGAACGCACACTACACTTCGTCCAACTACGGTTTCGAGGTTGATATGAAAGTAACGCCGGACAATGTAAAGGAATTCATCCTAGAAGGATTGGAATGCGAGCACATCCAAGTCGAAGGCGATGGTCGCCATTTTGAGGCGGTGATCGTGAGCAAGGCTTTCGAAGGTAAAGGTATGTTGCAACAGCACAAGCTGGTGTATCAGGTGTTGGGTGACAAGATGGAGAAGATCCATGCGCTATCCATGAAGACACTCACACCCGCGCAATGGGCAAACAAATAATCAAGGAGAATGGAATTGGACGAAAAACAGATCGCATTAGATATCATCAAGAAGACCGTCACTGAGAACCCTATCGTGTTGTACATGAAGGGCACGCCTCAGTTCCCGCAATGCGGATTCTCAGGTCGTGCGGCGCAAGTGTTGAAGGCGTGCGGCGTGACGAAATTTGTCGCGGTGAACGTGCTGGAAGACGCGGGTGCTTGGAACTATCTGAAGTTCTACGCCGACTTTCCGACCTTCCCTCAGCTCTACCTCAAAGGTGAACTGATCGGCGGTTCGGACATCATGATGTCGATGTACGAACAGGGCGAGTTGCAGAAATTGGTCGCCGACGCGACCGCACAATAGTTTTTAGGGCGCCTCTATAAATTCAAAGTTCTAAGCTAGACAAGGCGCGAGCAAAAAATTGCGACGCGGCATATATGAAATATGTGAGGAGTAATTTTTTGTGAGTAACGCAGTATGGCGACGAAATTTGGATTTATAGGGGGGCCCTTCTCATGCTGAATTCGCAGCAAGCCAGCCAACTCGTTCGCCTACGCTGGACGGCGTTCATCGTCGTCGGCTTGGCCTATGTGTTGTCGTTCTTCCATCGCTTCGCACCCGCCGCGATCTCGGGAGATCTGCAACAGACCTTCCAAGCCAGTGGTGCGGAGTTGGGTGGATTAGCGGCGACCTATTTCTATGTGTACATGATCATGCAGATACCGACCGGTATATTGGTCGATACCATGGGGCCACGCCGAGTGGTGGCGATAGGGGGCTTGATCGCAGGTATCGGTTCGATGATGTTCGGTATGGCCGACTCGCTTGCGGCAGCTTCCGTTGGGCGTGTCTTGGTCGGTCTCGGTGTCTCGGTCACTTTCATCTCTTTGCTCAAGCTCAATGCATCGTGGTTCCACGATAGACATTTCGCCACGATGACTGGCGCGACCATCTTGATGGGTAACGTGGGGTCGTTGCTTGCGGCAGCACCCTTGGCGTGGGCGCTGGGATTCGTTTCTTGGCGTACCGTGTTCGTCGCAGTGGGTGCCTTATCGTTGTTGTTGGCCGCGTTGGACTGGTGGTTGGTACGCAATCAACCACGCGATGCAGGGCTGCCCAGCATGCGCGAGTTGGACGGCAAGGAAGCGCATCCACTCCACACAGGGCATTGGTACGATGGCTTGCTCATCGTATTGAAGAATCGTGCGACATGGCCGGGGCTGTGGGTGAACATGGGTATCGCGGGTTCGCTGTTCGCTTTTGCCGGCTTGTGGGCAGTGCCTTTCCTGCGTGATGTGTATGGCATGGATAGAGCTGCCGCTACCGATCACACGACGTTGATGTTGGCGGGTTTTGCCATCGGTGCTTTCTTCATCGGCACACTGTCTGACCGCATGGGCAAACGCAAACCATTGATGATCGCAGGCGCGTTG
>JBGSWB010000060.1:0-11093 GCA_041752675.1 Sideroxydans sp.
TCATTTGCATCGAAAGTATGTCGTGAAGCTCATATTAGGTATCGAATCTTCATGTGACGAGACTGGCATCGCGCTGTATCACACCGAGCGCGGCCTGCTTGCACACACATTGCATTCGCAGATCGCATTACATAATGAATACGGTGGCGTCGTTCCTGAACTCGCCTCACGCGACCATGTGCGTTATGCATTGCCTCTGATTCGCAGTGCACTACAAAAAGCAAACTGCTCATTGAATGACGTCGACGCCATCGCTTACACGCAAGGCCCCGGCCTCTCTGGCGCACTACTGGTCGGCGCCAGTGTCGCTAGCGCGCTTGCCTATACATTAGATGTTCCAACCATCGGCGTTCACCACTTAGAAGGACATCTGCTTTCACCCCTACTATCCGATCCTGCGCCGCAGTTTCCCTTCGTCGCACTACTAGTATCGGGCGGACATACACAATTGATGCGCGTGGATGGTGTCGGCCATTATGAGTTACTCGGCGAGTCCATCGACGATGCTGCGGGAGAAGCTTTCGATAAGAGCGCAAAATTGTTGGGCTTGGAGTATCCAGGCGGAGCGTTGCTATCCAAGCTGGCGCAACGCGGGACCCCCGGCAGGTTCAAACTGCCGCGCCCGATGTTGCACAGTGGCGACCTTGATTTTAGCTTCAGCGGACTGAAGACCGCCGTACTGACACTCTCGCAACAAAATGAACTAGATGAGCAGACCCGCGCAGACATCGCCCATGCAGCACAAGAGGCTATCGTGGATGTGTTGGCACAAAAGGCATTGACTGCGCTTGGTCAAACAGGATTGGATCAATTGGTGATCGCTGGCGGCGTGGGAGCGAACCAAGCATTGCGTAGCCGCCTACATAAAGACATCAGCAAACGTGGCGGCACCGTGTACTACCCTGATCTGGAATTTTGCACCGACAACGGTGCGATGATCGCCTTCGCGGGCGCGATGCGTTTACAACATCAAGAAGCACAGCACGGCTATCGCTTCAACGTGAAGCCGCGCTGGGATCTGCAAGAACTCAATTACGCGGACTGAGCTTCTTTCTTTTTGCTGCCGATCTTGCTTTCCTTGCCCGTCATCAGATTCTGGATATTGTTCTTGTGTCGCCAGATCAACAACATCGACATGATCGCCGTTGCGAATACGAGCTCAGGCCGCAATTGGAAGAGCATGGCATAGACAGGTGCCGCTATCGCCGCGACCAGAGCGGAGAGCGAAGAATAGCGGAACACGACCGCTACCAACAGCCAAGTACCTAACACCGCCAAACCCATCCAGCCGCTCAACGCCAACAACACACCTAAAGCGGTTGCCACACCTTTGCCACCTTGAAATTTGAGGAAGATAGGGAATACGTGCCCAAGGAATACCGCCAGCGCCACTAAAGCGACCATCAATAGCCCATCGCCATCGTGAGGTGCGAACTTAATGGCGAGGAACACGGCCAACCAGCCTTTGGCCGCATCGCCCAACAGCGTCAACACTGCCGCCGCCTTCTTGCCGCTGCGCAACACATTGGTCGCGCCGGGATTGCCCGAGCCGTAGGTGCGCGGGTCAGCGAGGCCGAACGCCTTACTCATCAACACAGCGAACGAGACCGAACCAAGTAGATAGGCACACACAACAAAGATAAGAGTAGTCATCTGTATTACCTTAAAATGCGAAAGCGCCGCATTCTACTTGAATGCGTTATCACCACCAAACAGCAGAAACCGCCTCGATATGGACATCATCTTCATCCGCGAACTCAAAGTCGTCACCCTCATCGGCATCTATGAACGCGAGAAACGCGTCCCACAGACACTGCAACTCGACTTGGAGATCGCCCTGCCGAACAGCCGAGCCTGCCAAAGTGACGATATCAACGATGCGCTGGACTATGCACAAGTGGCTCAACACATCCAAACCGTATTGAGCGAAGGCCATTTCTCTTTGTTAGAGACTTTGGCCGAACACATCGCCCAGATCATCCTCAAGGACTTCAATGCTCCATGGGTCAAAGTCAGCGTCGCCAAATTACAGGCCATCCGCAATTGCAAGATGGTAGGCATCAGCATTGAACGCGGCCAAATCCAGTAAAAACAGGCACTCCACAAAGAATTTGCCCAAGTAACTCTTTTTATGGATAATGCGCGCCCTTAACGGTATCCGTGCGCGTACAACCGCCGCGCCCAACTTTAGTCAGGAACACAAAATGAGAGCAGACATCCATCCAGCATACGCCGACGTTGCAGTCACTTGCAGCTGTGGCAACAAGTTCACCACCCGTTCTACATTGGGCAAACCGACACTGCACGTCGAAGTCTGCTCCGAGTGCCATCCGTTCTACACAGGCACACAAAAGATCGTGGATACCGCAGGTCGTATCGAGAAGTTCAACAACAAGTACAAGACCAGCGCTAAAGCAGCGGCTTGATAGTTGGCGAATAGGTATTAAGATAAAGGCAGCGTTAGCTGCCTTTATCTTTTGTGGAACGAACCCATGAACAAGACACTTCCGATACTCCTCATCACCTGTTTTGCGTTGACCTTCACGGGTTGCGCCCGCAACCCCGTCTCCGGCAAGCAGGATTTCGTGATGATGTCGGAATCACAAGAGATCAGCCTCGGACGTAATGCGGATGTCGATGTACGCAAGCAATACAAGGTGTATGACAATCCCGCCCTACAAAGCTATGTGAACCGCGTGGGACAAGCTGTCGCCAAGAACAGCCACCGCCCCAATCTGAACTACCGCTTCACCGTACTCGATTCGCCAGAGATCAACGCCTTCGCATTGCCCGGTGGCTACATCTACATCACGCGCGGCATCATGGCGTATCTCAATTCGGAAGCAGAATTGGCCGCCGTGCTGGGGCACGAGGTCGGCCACGTCACTGCACGTCATGGCGTGCGTCAACAAAGCGCCTCTCAAGCAACTGGCCTAGGCATCTCGCTCGCTTCCATCTTCGTACCCGGACTTTCGACACAAGCAGGAAGTGACATCGCCAATCTACTCAGCGGCGCCTTGCTTTCCGGCTATGGACGCGACCACGAGCTGGAAGCGGATCGCCTTGGCGCGCAATATCTGGCGCGCACCTCTTATGACCCGCAAGCGATGATCCGCGTCGTCAGCGTATTGAAGAACCAAGAACTGTTCGATGCCGAACTCGCCAAACAAGAAGGTCGCGAACCGCGCCGCTACCACGGCACCTTCGCCACTCACCCCGACAACGACACTCGCTTCAGACAAGTCGTCGGGGAAGCATCCAATCTCAAAGTGAGCAACCCACTCGAAGGCAAGCCCGAGTACCAAAGACAAACGGATGGACTAGCATTCAATGACAGTGTGGATGAAGGAGTGGTGCGCAATAACAGATTCACCCATCGCGACCTTGGCATCGCACTGGACTTCCCGCCACAATGGAGCGTCAAGAATTCGCCCACCCAGCTCATTGCGATCAATCCAACGAATGACGCTGCGCTTGAATTGAAGGTGGATGGCAAACCATCAGGTACACCGCCCGAGTATGCACGCCGCCTGTCTGGTAGCTCGGCCACCATCGAATCACTGACCATCGAGAAATCCTCAGCCGCTATCGCCAGCACCAGCAAGTTGGAGTTAGGCGTCATCTATCTAGATGGCAAGGCATTCCTACTGCAAGGCACTGCAAAGACAGAGCCCGTCTTATCTGCACATCGAGCGCTGATGAAAGCCAGTATGCGCAGCTTCCACGTACTCACTCCCGAGGAGCGCAAAGCGATCAAGCCGCTCACGGTCAAACTTGCCTCGGTAAAGACGGGTGACACCTATGCCAAGCTCGCACTGAATTCCCCTCTCGGTAAGAACGCAGAAAAATATCTGCGCCTCATCAATGCGCAGTATCCTCAAGGTGAACCTGTCTTAGGACAAACCATCAAGATCATCGAATAAATGTACGCGTACTACACCCAGATGAAGGAACCAGAGATCACGAGCATCCAAGCGTGGTTGCTGTTCCTATTGTGTGGCGTTTGGATGTTCACTGGTCTCGTCGGCCACGACCCTTGGAAGCCCGATGAAGCCTACAGTTTTGGCATCATCTATCACTATATTCAAAGTGGCGATTGGCTCATTCCCACGATCTCGGGCGAAGCCTATCTAGACAAACCACCGCTGTATTACTGGACTGCCGCTGTCTTCGCCAAGTTGTGTGCTCCCCTACTACCACTGCATGACGGCGCGCGACTCGCTTCAGGTTTCTACACTGCGCTCACCTTGCTGTTCATTGGATTGACCGGACGCGAACTGTTCGGCAACAACCGTGGCTGGCCTGCTGCCATCATCCTTATCGGCTGCCTCGGCATGTTGCTGCGCGCGCACGAGATACTCACCGACAACGCACTGCTCACGGGTTGCGCGATGATGTTGTATGGCTACGCATTGAGCTTGCGCCGCCCGCGACTTGCAGGTGTGTTTGTCGGCATCGGCTTGGGTATCGGCTTCATGAGCAAGGGCTTCGTCGCGCCGATGCTGTTCTTGCTCATCAGCCTCAGCCTCTTGCTCTTTCGTCATTGGCGTACGCGTGCTTACCTCACAACATTGGGCATCGCACTTGTATGCGCACTGCCTTGGCTCACCGTGTGGCCGTATCTCGTGTATCAACATTCACCCGCACTGTTCACCGATTGGGCATGGACGCGCAACATCGGACGTTGGTTCGAATACGCCAAAGGCGGCGAATATAGTAAGGCACTGTATTACCTCGGCGCTCTACCTTGGCTAGCATGGCCTGCTGCACCCCTTGCTGCGTGGACGGTTTGGGAGGCACGCAAGCGCATGTGGAACGAACCCGAGTTCCAATTACTAATCGCAACCTTCATCGCCATGTTCGTGGTGTTGAGCGGCGTGAAAGACATCAACGACCAGAACGCGATGCCGATGTTGCTACCTATCGCGCTACTTGCCACCGCTGCGCTTTCCACACTACGGCGCGGTGCGGCCAACGCACTCGACTGGTTCGGCATCATGACCTTCGCATTGCTCGCTATCGTGCTGTGGTCGGGCTGGACAGGAGTGCTGGTCGATAACGGCGCTTGGCTCACCAAACGCCTGCAAGAACGCACGCCCAACTTCGAGCCTGTTCTCGATCCCTACGCCTTCTGGGGTGCAGTCATCGTCAGTGTGCTGTGGATCGTGCTGATATGGCGCGTCGGCCGCTCCGTGCGCCGCTCGCTCATCAACTGGGCTGCTGGTATCAGCCTGGTCTGGATATTGGCGATGACTTTGTGGCTACCCCTGATCGATGCCAGCAAAAGTTATCGCCCCATGGTGGTCGATCTGAAGAAAAACCTGCCAAAACGCTATAACTGCATCGCGGATGTACGCGTCGGTGATAGCCAGCGCGCCATGTTGGAATACTTCGGTAACATCAAGCTTCGCCAGAATGCGACCCGTGTCTGTAACTTGCTGCTGGTGCAAGGCGACCGTATCGCCAAGCCCATCGAAGACGAGATCGGCTGGGAAAAATTATGGGAAGGTGGACGTCAAGGTAAGCAGGACGAGCGCTTTAGACTTTATCAACGCGTGAAACGATAAGGCATTAATGCTGGGAAGGTGTCACACGCACGAGGCGGATGTCTTCTAGCAAGCGCGCCCCTTTGGCCAACTCGAGCATATGTGGCAACGTCCCCGTCTTGTGCACCACCCAATCGCCTTGAGCGATCTGCTCCACCATACCCAAGTTCGTCCTCAACTCATCAAGTTGTGACGCACGTACCAACAGATAGTAGCTCTCTCCCTTGCGCGGCAAGCTCGCCGCCTCTGCCACTGCATAACAAGGTGACGCATTGTAAAGCGCCAACTCACGCGACACGATCTCATCCATCTGCAACACATAGATAGGCGCACTCTGCTCATGCGCCAGTAATTTATTCACGTTGTAAGGAATACTCGCCGTGAGATAAGTCGTCGTCGCCATCTGCGTCAGGAACACATACAACATAGCGACAGCGGACACGGGCAACACCAATAGTACATTGGTGCGTATGCGGACACGATAGATGAAGACGTATATCGCGGCAGCGAACAACATCGCCACCACCACTGCGATCAACGACATCTTGCCAACGTAGAGCGCGAGCCCCCCCACCATCAGCACCAACAACAGCGTGGTAGCGATCTGCGCGATCCACAACTTGCGATGCCCCTTGTCAGCTAACACGCCAGACAAATAATGACCACAAAGAATGGCCCCGAATGGATAGATGATGACCGTGTAGTAATCGTACTGGAACTTCGTCGCGCTAAACATGATGAAGGTGATGAAGAAAGCAGCGCATAAATACACGAACTGCGAACGCTCTGCGCCACTACGCACGGCGAAGTTACGTATGCCTGAAACCATCGCAGCCACATACACCGCCACCCACGGCAAGAAAGCCCACAAGAACGCAGCCACAAAATAATACGGCGTACCGCCCGCATTCTTGATCGGGCCGGTGTTGAAGAAACGACCGAACTGACTATCCCACAAAAAGAATTTGATACCCGACACATCCGTGCGTCCGAACACCACCTTCTCGGGATGCGCATCGAATTGCAGATACAGCGCAAGCAGCTCAGGCGCTGTGCATACCACCGTCAACACCAAGGCAAACAACCACTTCACACTCCACAGCTTGTGCCACTGCTTCTGAAACATCCACATACACACCAGACCACTGGTGATGGTGATGAGCGTGAACACGCCTTTGGTCATCATCGCCATGCCACTGAACAACGCGCCCAGCAACAGATACTTCAGTTTTGATGCGCCGTCGTAGCGTAACCAATAATAGGATGCCGCCATGATGCTACCGGTGAGGAAGGTCTCCGCCTTCACCTCGGTCGCGGTGTACATCAAGTGGAACGCCGACACATATACCAACAGCGACAACCATGCCGCTTCACGACCATAGAACAAACGCGCGATGCGATAAGTGTAGTAACCGCCGATCAGGTGAAAGAGGAAGCCCGGCAAGATGTAAGCGAATGCACTGATGCCGAACAATTTGAAAGACAGCGCCGTGATCCAGAATGGGAAGTGCGGCTTATCCAACCACTCCTGCCCATCCAACACCAGAAACGCCCAATCGTTATGTGTAGCGATGTATTGAGACAACGCCGCATATGTCACCGAATCGCCCGCATTGATGATGGGCGTGACCATGCCCAGTGCGTTGATACACAACACGAACAAGGTCAGCCATTGGGTGAGACGCAGTGTAGTCATCGAAGGGGGGAGCACTTATCGAGGCTTAAGATCGAACTTGATGCCATTCTCGACCACAGATATCTTCGTGATGTCGATGTCGCTTCCAGCGTAACGCATCTCGTCCTGCTTGAACTGATACAAAGGATTCGCACGCAGATATTCGTTCAACATCACATTCAAAGCAGGGCGCAAAGCCTTACCCAATTCAGCCGAACCTTGATTAACCTCCAACGATTCCAGATTGGGGTCTTGCAGATACAAAGCGCGCTGCGCTGCGTCGTAGCGCAACGCACCCGATAATCCGATGCGCCCCTTCAGCTCACCCGCGAGTAACGAAGATGCCGAGAAGTTCGTAACCAACCCGATGCGATTCTGTGCAGTCAGAAAAGTCACATCCGGCGTCTCCAACGATGCATTAAACAAACCATTGCCTAAGCTGCGTTGCAAGGGAAAAGACTTACTCCATGCACGATCAAGCTTATCTTGTGTGACGAGGTAGTCTTTGGGGACGAGGGTGGCACAGGCGCTCAGGAGGATGAGTGGGATGAGGAGTAAGAGATTGAGAGAGCGGGTGGTCATGTTATTTCCTTTGGTAAATTCATTACGGCCATTCCCTAAGGCCGTTCGTCTTTTATTCCCTCTCCCACCGGGGGAGGGTTAGGGTGGGGGAACACTTGTTGTACTCCCTCGAACTTTCAAAACCAACTTCGTCGGGGGTAGCCCGACAGCTAGATACTTTCTTTTGCTTCGCCAAAAGAAAGTATCCAAAGAAAAGGCGACCCCAATCCGCCATCCCTTCGGGATTCCCTGCGTTGCTCACCGGGTCAGGCTTCCTCATAAACTCGCACGATCCGCTTCGCGTCCACGTGCTCAAACATATTCGTCAGAATTCCCTGACCCGCCTCCGCTACTCGGTGGCGGAACAGGGGATGGAAAAGCAAAATGCAAAACCTCAAACCCGTGAGGCGGGCATTGCCCGCCTCACTCAAGAAAAACAATCGTGCGCGCAGCGCACACAAAACCGCTTCACCGCCTTTGAACTTCCTTCCCCTGTGCGCCGCCGAGTAGCGGAAGGCGGTCAGGAGCAGTCCGACGAATATGTTTGAGCACGTGACTGCGTAGCAGGTCGTGCGAGTTTATGAGGAGGCCTGACTGCCTGAGCAACGCAGGGAACTGCGAAGCAGCGGCGCACCGGGGTCGCCTTTTCTTTGGTTCCTTTCTTTTGGCGAAGCAAAAAAAGGTAACTTGCTGTCGGGCAACCCCCGACGGTTTTCAATGGGTATCGCAACGCTCATCCTACGCCTGCTTCAGTTATCGCGAGACAGGCGCATCATTCGCTTTTCTGAGCCAAATGAATTTCTTTCATTCGAGGCAACATCCCCTTTATCAAAACATCAAAGCGTAAAACTGCAGT
Source organism: Sideroxydans sp. (assembly GCA_041752675.1). GTDB lineage: Bacteria > Pseudomonadota > Gammaproteobacteria > Burkholderiales > Gallionellaceae > Sideroxyarcus. The sequence goes on from JBGSWB010000060.1 coordinate 8,639, forward strand.
GTCCAGCTGATGTTCTATATTCTCAATCCGCCCAGTCGGAAATGAAAATAATGAAAGGCCCGATTGCCCGTCAAAAACAATCTTCAAAGTTGCTTCTAGCTTCTCTAATTCATCGAGAAATTGCTCTCCTTCTTCGATGCTACCTTGATCCACTCTTTCAATAGAATCCCAAAATATTTCGAGATCCATAAGAAAGGCTCTAACATTGAATTTAAGAGATGAAAGTTTTGTTCGTATTGCAGCAAGTTTTTGAAGTTGCTCAGAACGACGATTGGTCGAATTTGTATAAAGTAAAAACAATAAATTTAGTATTGAGAGAAGCAAAGCAAGGGTGGCTGTTTCCATAGCAATTAAGGACCTCGAATCTTAGGCGTCTCACAAACCACATCCCCGTTCTGTGCGCGATGCCGCATAGCATGGTCGATCAACACCAACGCCAACATCGCCTCCGCGATCGGCGTAGCGCGAATGCCGACACAAGGATCATGACGACCTTCTGTAGAGACCTTCACCGCCTCGCCCGCTTTGTTGATGGAGTTACGTTCGATGCGAATGCTGGAAGTCGGTTTGATGGCGTACTGGGCAACGATGTCTTGCCCCGTGGTGATACCACCGAGGATTCCTCCTGCATTGTTTGAAGCAAAGCCTTGTGGCGTGAGTTCGTCACCATGTTCGCTACCGCGCTGGGTGACGCAATCGAAACCTGCACCGATCTCCACCCCCTTCACGGCGTTGATACCCATCAAGGCATGCGCGATGTCGGCATCGATGCGGTCGAATACGGGTTCGCCCCAACCTACAGGCACATTGGATGCAACGACGGCGAGCTTGGCACCGATGGAGTCGCCGCTCTTGCGCAATGCATCCATGTAGTCTTCCAACTGTGCGACATAACTCGCATCCGCCACGAAGAAGCTGTTGCCTTCCGCCGTCACGTCATCCCAACTCTTGAAGGGCACGACGATCTCACCGAGCTGTGCGAGGTAACCACGCACGACCACGCCGTATCTTTCGTTCAACCATTTCTTGGCGATGGCACCTGCGGCCACACGCCCTGCCGTCTCACGCGCTGAGGCACGTCCGCCGCCGCGATAGTCGCGGATGCCGTATTTCTGCCAGTAGGTGTAGTCGGCATGGCCGGGGCGGAAGGTGTCGGCAATGTTGCCGTAGTCCTTGCTGCGCTGGTCTTCGTTGCGAATGAGCAATGCGATGGGTGTACCGGTGGTTTTGCCTTCGAATACGCCGGAGAGTATCTCCACCGTGTCCGATTCGCGACGCTGGGTGACGTGGCGCGAGGTACCAGGTTTGCGGCGATCAAGGTCGAGCTGAATGTCGGCTTCGCTCAACTCCATACCGGGTGGGCAACCATCCACGATGCAGCCGATAGCTGCGCCGTGTGATTCGCCGAAGGATGTGACAGTGAAGAGTGTGCCGAATGTGTTTCCAGACATGGTGTTATCTCGCTAAATGAGTGCGTGGAGTTTAACATAGGCCCCCTTACGGACAGCCCGTCATTCCGGCCTGAGCTGGGAATCCCCAATATGCTTATTGATACCCACTGCCACTTAGATGCCGAAGAATTTGGCGACACACAAGCGGACATCTTGCGTGATGCACAAGTCGTTGGTGTAGAACGCATCGTCGTGCCTGCGGTCGCCCGCGCCAACTTTGACATGGTGCGCTCGCTGTGCGAACAGTATCCGAGCTGTTCCCCCGCTTACGGCATCCACCCGATGTACACCGACATGGCGGTGCCGGATGACTTGCTCGTGTTGCGCGACTATCTGCAACAGCATCGCCCCGTCGCAGTGGGAGAGATCGGCATGGATTTCTTTATCAACCATTACGACCAAGCGCGACAGGAATTCTATTTTGTGGAACAGCTGAAGTTAGCGCGAGAATTCGACTTACCCGTGTTGCTGCACATCCGCAAAGCAACAGACACCATCCTCAAACATCTGCGCCAGCACAAGGTTCGCGGCGGCATCGCGCACGCTTTCAACGGTAGTCGTCAGCAGGCGGATGAGTTCATCAAGCTGGGATTCAAACTAGGATTCGGCGGTGCGATGACCTATTCGCGCGCCATCAAACTGCGAGAGCTGGCCGCGACTCTGCCACTGGAAAGCATCGTGCTGGAAACGGACGCGCCCGACATCCCTCCTGATTTTCTAACGCGCGGCCTGCCAAACAAGCCAGAATACCTACCGCGCATCGCACAAATCCTAGCAGGGTTACGCGACATTTCACTGAAAGATATCGCACATGTGACCTCGGCGAATGCCTATAGCGCTTTGCCGGCATTACAGACATCAACCCACTAGTGTCCGGTTAAGAATCGAATAGATTCAGTTGGTTGCTGATATCTGCGTTTTCTGTCTGACCGCTGATGCTCTGTAAAGCCTGTTGAATGGGCATTTTCTCGAACAGCGTGACCGACAGAATCTGTAACAAAGTG
>JBGSWB010000061.1:0-6911 GCA_041752675.1 Sideroxydans sp.
CCCGAGGATGCCTACGTCTTCACTAAAACCCAGTCAACATCATTTGATGACTTCCTTTAGTTGCTCAAGGATGCCTGGGTTTTGGTTCAGACATAACCTGAAGGTTAGTCTGCACTGAAACCCAGTCATACATCATTTGATGACTTCCTTCAATTGTTCAAGGATGCCTGGGTTTTCAAGAGTTGAAACGTCTTGGGTGATCTCCTCGCCCTTGGCGATAGCGCGCAAGAGGCGGCGCATTATCTTTCCAGAACGCGTCTTAGGCAAGTTCTCTCCGAAACGGATCTCATCTGGCTTGGCGATCGGGCCGATCTCTTTGCCTACCCAGTTGCGCAATTCTTCAGCCAATTTTTTGGCCGCAGCAGCATCGGCTGGGCGTGCACCCTTCAACACCACGAAGGCGACCACGGCTTCACCCTTGATCTCGTGCGGTTTGCCAACGATAGCGGCTTCTGCCACGAGTGGATTAGATACCAGTGCGGATTCGATCTCCATGGTGCCTAGGCGGTGACCGGAGACGTTCAGCACGTCGTCGATACGTCCCATGATCCAGAAGTAGCCGTCCTCGTCGCGGTGAGAGGAGTCACCCGCAAGGTAGGCACCTTTCATCTCTTCTGGGAAGTAGCCCTTCTTGTAGCGTTCTGGATCGCCCCAGATGGTGCGGATCTGTGAAGGGAATGGCTTCTTGATGACGAGGAAGCCGCCGTGTTGGTCGTTCACTTCGTCGCCCGCTTCGTTGACGATGGTGGCCATGATGCCGGGGAGTGGCAGGGTGCAGGTGCCGGGTTTGATCGGCATCGCACCAGGCAACGGGGCGATCATGTGGCAACCTGTCTCGGTCTGCCACCAAGTATCAACGATAGGACACTTCGCGTGACCGACGGTGTTGTAGTACCACATCCAAGCTTCTGGGTTGATCGGCTCACCCACAGTACCCAGCAGACGCAGGCTGGACAGGTCGTATTTGGTGGGTAGGTCGCCACCCAGTTTGATGAGTGAACGGATGGCGGTGGGAGCGGTGTAGAAAGTGGTGACTTTGTGGTCTTGTATCATCTTCCAGAAACGACCGGCATCCGGGAATGTCGGTACGCCTTCGAAGATGACTTGGGTAGCCCCCATCGCCAGCGGGCCATAAGCCACATAACTGTGGCCAGTGATCCAACCCACGTCAGCCGTACACCAGAAGATGTCCGAATCTTTGTAGTCGAACACCCACTTCATGGAGACCATCGTGCCCAACAGGTAACCACCTGTGGAGTGTTGTACTCCCTTAGGTTTGCCGGTAGAGCCAGAGGTGTAGAGGATGAACAGTGGATGTTCTGCGCCTACCCATTCAGGTTCGCACACGGAGGATTGGCTGTTGAACAGGTCATGCCACCAGATCTCGCGGTCTTCATCCAATTCGATGTCCGCACCGATGCGTCGGTAGACGATGACCGAATGCACTGCTTCGCAGCCGCCAAGTGTCAGCGCTTCATCCACGGCAGGTTTCAAGGGCATGGCTTTGCCGCCTCGATATTGTCCGTCAGCGGTGATCACTGCGACTGCTTGTGCATCGGTGATGCGCTCATGCAAGCTCTTGGAGGAGAAACCACCGAACACCACGGAATGGATCGCGCCGATACGGGCGCAAGCTTGCATGGCGACTACGGCTTCCACGCTCATTGGCATGTAGATGATGACACGGTCACCTTTTTTGATGCCGCGCGACTTCAGGCCGTTAGCGAACTGGCTGACGCGGCCATGCAATTCTCGGTAGCTCACATGGGTGACTTTGCCGTCATCCGCTTCGAAGATGATGGCTGTCTTTTCTGGTTGTGTCGCGAGGTGACGGTCTAGGCAGTTGTAGGAGACGTTCAATTCGCCGTCTTCGAACCATTTGTAGAAGGGGGCGTTACTTTCGTCCAATGTCTTGGTGAAAGGTTTTTTCCACAGCAGCGTCTCACGTGCTAATTTAGACCAATAGCCTGCGTAGTCCTTTTCCGCTTCGGCGCACATCGTCTTGTAAGCAGCCATGCCAGATACGTTGGCTTGCTTGACGAATTCTTCGGAAGGATTGAATACGCGGTTCTCGTGCATGACGGACTGGATGTTGGACATGGTGGATCCCCTAGTTTTGGTTATCTATATCAGATGCCAGCGATCTGCTTCAGATCAAAGCCCCATTTGATGGGGTCTTCGGCGCTGGCGATACTCTCTTGCGAACGGCTCAAGTCTACCATTTCTGGCAATATCGGCTCGTTCGACTTGGTCGAGAAAAACACTTTGACGATAGGCATCAGAAGGCTCTTCTCCGTTTGCTCGAGGACTATAGCCAGCCTTCCTGACTTGAGCCTTACTAAGGTGCCTGAGGGATAGATGCCGATGGTCTTGACGAAGGCTTGGAACACACGTTCATCGAAGTGTCCATCCTTCCATTCGGCCATCTTGCGTATGGTGTCGGCGGGTTCCCAGCCATTCTTGTAGCATCGATTGGAGGTGAGCGCGTCATAGACATCGCATACCGCTCCCATACGAGCGAAGAATGTCAGTTTGTCTCCCGATAGCTTGTGTGGGTAGCCTTTGCCATCGACGCGTTCGTGGTGGTGCAGGCACACGTCGAGTGCGGTGGCGGTGATGTCGGGTGAGCCGTGCAATAGCTCCCATCCTTTTAACGGATGTCCCTTGATGATCTCGAACTCTTCGTCGGTCAATTTGCCGGGTTTGTTGAGTATGTCGTCGGGAATCATCATTTTGCCGACATCGTGCAATAGCCCTGCAAGTCCAACCTCTTTCAAATCGGCACCAGTCAAACCAAGCTGTTTGCCTAAAGCGATCATCAGTGCACAGACGGCGACTGAGTGCATATAGGTGTAATCGTCTTTTGTCTTGAGGCGGGCAAGATTGAGGAAAGCTTCTGGGTTGCGTGTGATGGATTGGCTGATTTCTTCGACCAGCGGTGCCGCCTCGCTGACTTTGATGGCATTGCCCATGCGCACTTCATTGAACATGGAGGTGACGGCTGCTTTGCTCTTGGCTTGTAGCTTACGTGCGGCCTCCAACTCCTGCTGTATGGATATCTTCGCGATCACTAGAGGTGCTGATGTCGCCATGAGATGCAACTCTTCAGCGATCTTTTGTTGATGCTCTTCATCAGTGACGACGGCGACATCGCCTTCTACATCGATGCCTTTCGAGGTGTCTATCCATACTTCTTGTATGCCACAAGTCTGTATGGTGTTCAGGTCTTCGGGTGACTCTAGAAGAAAGGATTTTCTCCAAAAGGGGTGATCCATCCAGCTACCACACAGTTCTTGGATGTACATTCCAGTCCGGATGTTGCCAACGGGGATCTTTTTACGCATCTTGAGTTTTTTGATTAAGTAAAGATGTCTCCTCGGTCTATCGTCTAACTTCAACCAAACTTTAATTTCAATATCAGTACGCTACCGGCGAGCAGAAGCGTGATCGAATTGGCGATGATGATGGGCCAAGCAGTTAGCAAAATACCGTACGCCAACCATAGCGCGACACCTCCTGTGAACAAAGCATACATGGCGAGCGAGATGTCTTTGGTGTGTTTGGTGCGCCACACTTGCCATACCTGAGGGATAAAGGCGGTAGTAGTGAGTATCGCTGCCAAACTACCAGTCAACTCCGCAGACAACATCAATGTGCCTCGTGCTGGTCGTTATCTACCCAGAGTTGGTGTGCATCGAGCAACAGGCGATAGCGCGCTTCGTTGGCATCTATACGTGCGATGCTTTCGGCTAAAGAGGCTTCAAGCGCTTGACGACGCGCGACCAGTGTCTCGCCTAAGCTGCTTTCTCCTAGGCTGTAAGCTCGTGCAACCAGCTCGGCATTCTGGCGCAGGGCGATTCCAGCATCCCGTGCTTGTTGCCATATCTGATAGTTATTCGTAGCGCGGGTGTATGCCGTGAAGATGTCAGCATTGAGTCTGGAGCGTATGGCAATCTCACGATCAGCGGCGATCTGTGCCGCCAGTGCCGCGCTGTCAGCAGTTGCAGAGCGTTGGCCGGAGGGGAGTGGGATGGAGAAATACACGCCACTGATGCGTTGGTTGTTGTTCAGTTGGGACGCGTAACGCAAACCAAGGGTGGGGTCAGGGAGGCGATCGGCGCGCGCACGTTCGGATAGTTTGGATTGCAGGCGGGTTTCCGCTTCGATTAGGCCAAGTTCATGATTTTGTTTGAGAATGAGCTGACGCCAATGCGTGAGATCCCCGTTGATCGCTTGTGGTTCTGTCGTGGTGGTCTCTGTGGGTAGTTTGACTGCCGAGAATTGGCGAGACAGTTCGTTGGCGGCCAACTCGGCACGCAAGCGTGCTTGCTGTGATGCGATACCGGCCAAGGCAGTAGCAGCATTGACTTGGTTCAACTCCATACGCGGTGCATCACCAGCTTTGATGCGCTTCTCCGTCATCGCGGCTTGTTGGGTGAGGATGTCGACTTGCTGTTGCCATTGCGAGACTTGGGTACGTTCGCGCTGCCAGTTGAACCACAATTGCAACAGTGTACGTGATGCTTCGTGGCGGGCATCGCCTAAGCCATTCTCGCCGCGCGCGACTGCTTCAGCACCGATCTCGCTGTCGATTAACATCTTATTGGGCAGGCGGAACGGGCGCTCGATAGCCACTTCCCAGTCTCGATAAGAATTATTTCCACTAGCATCGATTAAGTGGTCTTTATAGGCTCCGCCGCGCACGGTGAATTCATGCTCGCCACTTTCACGCCTACGCTGGGTCACTTTCTCGATCTGCAATTGCGAATGTGCATTGAGTACGTTGACATGAGAATCCAGCGCCACATCCACTTGTTGATGCGGCGGTAGGTCGGGCAGGTCGGCTGCCAGCCCTTGGGAAGCCAACACAAGCAGGAATAAGCCTGCCAGATGAATCTTTCTCATCCTAGCCTCCCGAATTCGATGACAGGGGTGATCCAATATGCGATCTCTGAATTGGGTTCTTCATGTTTCAAGTGGGCGATGAGTTGCAGGGCATCTTCTTGGTTCAATACAGTGACGATCTGCACTCGCTGCGAACGCCCACGCACCTGTTCCAACATGCTAGGGAGCTTTTCTTTTTGACTGCCGCCTTCGGTACGGGTCAGCGTGAAGCCGCGCACCCACTCGGGATGCTCAAGCAAATGATCCACAAGTCGCTCTTCAAGCGACTTGTGACAGACTAAGGTCAAACAACAATTCATCTCTTTCATGATGTAGCTTTTACTTTCTCCAGACCGAAGCGGCGGTACAAGATGGGGAGCATGATGAGTGTCAGGATGGTGGAGGTGATCAAGCCACCCGTGACGACGATAGCCAAAGGTTTTTGGATCTCTGAGCCGGGGCCTGTGGCGAAAAGTACAGGCAACAAGCCGAATGCGGTGATGCTGGCAGTCATCAATACAGGACGTAGGCGGCGCTTTGCGCCCTCGAACACAACGTCAGTGATACTCATCCCTTCGGCATGTAGCTGGTTAAAGTAAGACACCATCACCACGCCGTTCAGGACGGCGATACCGAGCAGTGCGATGAAGCCGACCGAGGCGGGAACGGACATGTATTCACCGCTGATCCACAAGGCGAACACGCCACCAATCAATGCGAACGGGATGTTGGTCAATACCAGTGCGGCTTGTCGTACTGAGCCGAAGGTGGCGAACAACAGCATGAAGATCATGCCCAGTGCGATTGGCACAACGACTGCCAAACGTGCGGCCGCGCGCTGTTGGTTCTCGAACTGACCGCCCCATGTCAGGCTATAACCTTCTGGCAGTTGTATCTGTGCCGCAACGGCAGCTTTAGCTTCTTCGACGAAGCCCACCAGATCACGGTCGCGTACGTTGCTCTGTACCACCACCATGCGCTGTCCATCTTGTCTATCTACCTTGACCGGGCCATCGGCACGTTCCAGTTTAGCTACGACAGAGAGGGGGATCGCCTGTCCATTGGGAAGAGGCAAAGTGAGTGCAGCAAACAAGGCGGGTGATTGTTGGATGTCGGCATCGCCACGCATGATGAGCGGGGTACGCCTAGCGCCTTCGATAACCGTACCTAATTGCTGACCTTCGATCTGCCCCCGCAGAGCGGTCGCTATGTCATCCACATTCAGCCCCAAGCGGCCCGCAGCCATGCGGTCGATGATGACGCGGTAATACTGCACGCCGCTGTTCTTGACGGTGAACACATCTTCACTACCTTTGATGCCTTCCAATACCTTCACCATCTGTTCGGCTGTGGAGTTGAGTTTATCGAGATCGCTACCGAAAATCTTGATGGCGATGTCACCTCGCGCGCCGGTGAGCATTTCGGAGACACGCATGGCGATGGGTTGGGTGAAGCTGTATTCGACGCCGGGGAAGTCATCCATCACCTTTCTGATGTGATCGATGATGGCGACCTTGTCTTCAGCTTGCCATTCACTTTGAGGTTTCAATACGAGGAAGTTGTCGGTCTCGTTCAAACCCATCGGATCAAGGCCGAGTTCATCGGCTCCCGCACGTGACACCATGCCCTTTACTTCAGGCACTTGCGCCAAGATGGCAGCTTGGATGCGTTGATCCATCTCGGAAGTCTGGGTGATATTGATAGAGGGTAATTTCGATACCTGCATGATGATGTCGCCTTCATCCATCTCTGGCATGAAGGTCTTACCCAACAGCATGAAGACGCCGACAGTGACAGCCAGCATGGCAAGCGCGCCCTTGATGACACGACCTTCGTTATCCAATGACTTTTGCAGCAGCGGTGTGTAGATACTCATCGCCTTTCGCACCAACCAAGGTTCACCGTGGTCGGCCTCTTTAAGTAAGAAGGACGCGAGCATCGGCACAAAGGTAAGGGAGAGCAGCAACGAACCTGCCAAGGCGAACACGATGGTCAAGGCGACGGGGATGAACAGCTTGCCTTCCAAC
>JBGSWB010000062.1:0-14378 GCA_041752675.1 Sideroxydans sp.
TGCTTCCTGCTGGGCAGCGCTCAATTTGCTGGATAAGTTGGTTTGGCGTGCTCACTTTTCTGTTTGCGCGAGTGAAAATGTAACTCCCATCTCCTCCTACTTGGGCTTGGTGGCATGTGCTGCATTCGTATTCCAAAAATAGTGTCTTTCCATTTACAACATCTCCATTGGGAAATGGGCTAGCGATGGCTATGTTTGTAATGAATGCTAGCGATGCGAATAAGTATCTCATTTATGCTCTCCTTTTAATTGAAGGTTGGCTATGTGTCGTGGTGCAGGTAGATGTGATTCGTGGAATATAGCGTACAGCGAATCGGGTGTCAGTGTCTTGGCATTATCTTGGTGCAACTACACCAGCACGTTCACCAACTTCATTGGCATTCGTCTGTTGCTTGGCGTAAGCATCTGCTTCGAATTCATGTTTGCATTGAGTAGGCGGCGATGATCAGTCCTTTTAGCGGTTCGCTCAAAGCTTGAACAGTGCGTCTACTTTAGCAGCGCAGATAAAGTCGTTCTCGGAGAGGCCGCCGATCGCATGGGTGGAGTATTCGACGCGGCATTGGTTGTAGCCGACAGTCATGTCTGGATGGTGATCTTCGCGATGCGTCATCCATGCGACTGCGTTGACGAACGCCATCACTTGATAATAGTTCTTGAAGGCGAAGGTCTTGCTGATGCGTTTGTCATTCAGTTCCCACCCATCGAGCTGCTTGAGTAGGTCGGTCGCTTCATCCTGCGATAGAGGCGGTACACCACCTTCGCAGGGTTTGCAGTTCTTGTTAGTCAGGTCGCAGACGGTGGCCATATCGTCCTCACTTGAACTTGTAATAGGTCTGGTTGAGGTGTGCAGCCAGATCCTGTTTCTCTTGTTCACTCAGTTGCGCGCCGATGGCGCCGGAGCAACGTTCGATCTGGGCGACGAGGTTGGAAGCACTGGTGACGCGGCGGTCTTTACGGGTGAAGATGGCGCTACCGTCACCGCCCACCTTGCCTTCGTGGCAAGTGCTGCATTCATATTGAGCGAACAACTTTTTGCCGTTGTTGGCGTGGCCCTTGGCGAATGGCGCTGCTTGGATCGAGCTGGTGGCAGCGAACAACATCAGGAATAAGTATTTTTTCATTTGGCGGCTCCTAGTTTTTGTAGGTGTGCGATACGGATCGGCGCGGGTGGGTGTGATTCGTAGAAGGTAGCGTACAGCGGATCGGGCGTCAGTGTCTTGGCATTATCTTGGTACAACTTCACTAGCGCGTTCACCAATTCGTTGGCATCCGTCTGTTGTGCGGCGTAGGCATCCGCTTCGAACTCATGCTTGCGCGAGTAAGCAGAGGTGAGGGGATGCAGTAGGAAGGTGAACACGGGCAGCGCCATGAAGAACAGCAGCAGGGCGATGGCGGTGGATTGAGTCGTCACGCCCATCCCAAGATAGAACCATTCGGCATGCAGTAGTTGGGCGAGTACCCACAGGAAACCCAAGCTGACAGCAAAGGTGAAGGCGATGCGCTTGATGACGTGGCGATGTTTGAAATGCCCCAGTTCATGCGCCAATACGGCATCGATCTCGCCGGGACTGAGGCGTTGCAGCAACGTGTCAAAGAACACGATGCGCTTGGTCTTGCCGAAACCGGTGAAGTAGGCGTTGCCGTGCGAACTGCGTTTGCTGCCGTCCATCACGAACAATCCGCTAGCTTCGAATCCGCAGCGTGCCAGCAGGGCCTTGATGCGAGATTTTTGAGCTTCATCTTGCATCGGCTCGAACTTGTTGAATATCGGCGCGATGTAAGTGGGGTAGATGAACAGCAACAGCAAGTTGAATGTGACCCACACGCCCCACACATACAGCCACCACAGGTCGCCCATAGCGGACATCATCCATAACACCGCGAACAACAAAGGCAGGCCCAGCACCGCACCGAGTAACGTACCTTTCACGGCATCAAGCAGATAGAGCTTGAGTGTCATCTTGTTGAAACCGAAGCGAGCTTCGATGTTGAAGGTGCGATAGAGATCGAAAGGCATCTCAAGGATGGATTGCAAGACCAACACCAGCACGATGACGGCGACACCCTGTAACAAAAGGCTATCGGTCAGGCCAGAGGTGGCATCGCTCAACCATTGGATGCCGCCGCCCACAGTGAATACCAGTAGCAATACAGTATCGAAGATGATGGTCAGTGCACCAAAACGCACGAGGGTGCTGGTGTAATCAGCTGCCTTATGGTGCGCTGCGATATTGATCTGTTCGCGGAAAGCTGCGGGTACATCGGCGCGGTTCGCGGCCACATGGTTCAACTGGCGATAGGCAAGCCACAGCTTAATGACGGCATTGCTGAGTAAAGCGGCGACGAACAGAGCAGAGAATTGTGATGCGGTCATGGGTTCGGATAGTCGTTGGAGAGGGTGGTCAAGCTATGTAACAATGCGCGCCTCATTCATTTGAAAGCGCGGCGAATTATGGCACAAAACCAAAACTACCTCGTCTGGGTCGATATGGAAATGACCGGACTTGTACCCGAGACAGACCGCATCATCGAAGTGGCTATGGTCGTCACGGATGGCGATCTGAACACCATCGCAGAAGCGCCGACACTAGTGGTTCATCAATCCGATATCGTGTTGGATGGCATGGACAACTGGAACAAATCCACCCACGGAAAGTCGGGTCTTATCGACAAGGTCAAAGCCTCTACCTTGGATGAAGCGACAGTCGAAGCGCAGTGCATCGAATTCCTCAAAGAGCATGTGCCGGTACGTACCTCGCCTATCTGTGGCAACTCTATCTGCCAAGACCGTCGCTTCATGGCGCGCTGGATGCCTAAGTTGGAAGACTACTTCCACTACCGTAACCTCGATGTGAGCACACTGAAGGAGCTAGCGAAGCGCTGGAAGCCTGAAGTTGCAAGCACCTTGAAGAAGCATGGCAAGCACGAGGCGTTGGCGGACATCTATGAGTCGATCGCCGAGATGAAGCACTACCGAGATAATTTCCTGAAGTTGTGATCGAAATACGCCGCCTCACATTGGAGCTACTGTGGAACTGATAAGACGACAATGGCATGCATTAGGTGTTCAGGGAAAACTGCACCTGATCATTCAGGGCGCGTTGATCGTCGTTTTCTTCCTATTGATGTGGTGGGTGGAGGCGCGCTTCGAGACACAGATAGATCGTGCCGCTGAAGCACGTGCCGAGGAAACGGCCGATGGACTGATCAACGGCATGAACATGCTCATGTTGACTGGAACCATATCCGATCCAGACACGCGTAAGTTGTTCGTGCAAAAGATGACTGCCTCACCTGGGATCCTTGAGGTGCGCATCATTCGCGGGCAAGCGGTCATCGATCAGTACGGGTTTGGCTTGGCAGAAGAGCAACCTGTGGATGACCTGGATAGACAAGTGCTTTCTTCGGGTCGCGTAGTATTCAGCCGTGTGACTACACTCAACGGGCGCCCGGCGTTACGTGTCGTCGTACCCTTCATCGCACAAGAGAATTTTAGAGGCACCAATTGTCTTAGTTGCCATACCAACCGCCCAGGTGGTGTGAACGGTGCAGCCAGTGTGACCATCGATCTGACTGCAGAAGAATTAGAACTGTCAGAGATCAAGAACTGGTTGTGGATAGGTCATGTTGCGATCCAACTCGTCTTGTTGGTGTTCGTGCGATTTGTGATCAAGCGCAACATCACGATGCCGGTGAGCAAGCTACAGGTTGCCATGCGCGCTATTCGCGGTAGTAACGACCTTTCCAAGCGGGTGGAGGTGGATGAGCTGAATGCGGACATCAGCGATATGGCGCAAAGTTTCAATCAGCTATTGGATGGCTTGGAGAGTGCCAATGAAAGATTGGATCTGTTCGCGAAGATGTTCGAGAACAGCGGGGAAGCCATCATCATCACCGATGCAAATAAGAACATCCTTGCGGCCAACCCTGCTTTTGAGCAGATCACTCAATACTCTCTCGACGAAGTCATCGGAAAGAATCCGAAGATGCTGAGTTCAGGCAAGCAGACGGCAGACTTTTACAAGCACATGTGGGAAACGATCGAAGTCACTGGTCAGTGGACGGGTGAGATATGGAACAGGCGTAAGAACGGTGAGATATATCCTGAATGGCTTTCCATCGGTGCTGTGAAGAATGCCAAGGGGCAAGTCATCAACTACATCGCGTCCTTCTCGGATATCACTAAGCGTAAAGAGGCCGAGCGTCGGATCGAATTCCTTGCACACTACGACTCATTGACCAAGTTGCCTAACCGCGCCTTGTTCCAAGACCGCCTCCAGCGTGCCTTGGTCATCTCGGCCCGGAATAAGACTAAGGTCGGCTTGATGTTCCTTGATCTGGATAAGTTCAAATCGATCAATGACACCTTGGGGCATCTCGCGGGTGACCAGTTGTTGCAATCCGTGGCAGAACGTCTGATTTCCTGTTTGCGCGAATCGGATACCTTGTGTCGACAGGGGGGGGATGAGTTCCTGATACTGCTCGAAAACATCAATTCTGCTCAGGACGTCGAGTGCATCGCCGCAAAGATCATGGAGGCGATGGAACGCCCTCATATGCTCGATAAGCATATGACGACAGTGAGTTTCAGTATCGGGGCTTCAATCTACCCGGACGATGCTGAGAATGCCGAATCACTCATCAAATGGGCAGATGAGGCGATGTATGTAGCGAAACAAAGCGGCCGCAATAACTTCAAGTTGTATCAGCGCGAAAGATCTTGAAGCACCTGCTGGTCGATATCACCTCACACGGCTACGGCCACATCGCGCAGACCGCGCCGGTAGTCAATGAACTGGTGCGGCGCATCCCCAGTCTGCGCGTCACCGTCCGTTCTGCCGCGACCACAACCTATCTGCAACAACGTTTCACCACCCCGTTCCAACACATTCACACTGCACTCGATTTCGGCATGACGATGTTCAATGCGGTGGAGGTGGATGTGTCGCGCAGCTTGGCCAACTATCGTGAATATCACGCCGATTGGGAGTCCAAGGTCGCGCAGGCGGCGCAAGAGATGCGTGCGTTGAATCCAGATTTGCTGTTCGCCAACGTGCCCTATAGATCAATCGCTGCGGCCAGGTTCGCGGGGATTCCATCTGTGGCGATGTGCTGTTTGAACTGGGCGGACATCTATCGCCACTACGCACCCGACGACACCGAGAGCGGTGCCATCCATGCGCAGATGCTCGCCGCATACGACAGCGCAGAGATTTTTCTAAAGGTCAGCCCGACGATGCCGATGGATAGCCTGAGCAAGGCGCGAACCATCGCACCTATCGCACAAGTGGGCGTGGCGCAGAAGTCATTGGCGTTATCCAGATGTGGTGGGAAAATAGGCGACAAGCTGGTGCTCGTGGCGATGGGCGGTATCGACTACCGTCTGCCGATGGAAAAGTGGCCGCGTATCGAGGGGGTGCGTTGGTTGGTTCCTCAATCATGGGGTGTTCGGCGTGACGACACGAGTGCATTGGAAACGATGGGAATGAGCTTCAGCGATCTGTTGGCCTCTTGTGATGTCGTGCTGACGAAACCGGGATACGGCACCTTTGCCGAGGCGGTGTATGCAGGTGTGCCGGTCATCTATGTGTCGCGCGGCGCTTGGCCAGAGCAGCCTTATCTGGTGGAGTGGTTGCAGCAGAACGGGATAGGGATAGAAGTAGGACCGGAAGCTTTAGAACAAGGGGCTATGCAGTCGGTTTTGGATGCGGCCTTTGCGGCAGGGCGCAAACCGGCAATGGTCGGTTCGGGCGTGCATGAGGCAGCAGATACCTTGCAATCAATGATGATGAGAACAACGCAATGACGCATTCGATAGACGATTCACCTTTTGCGATCCATAGCCATCGAGAGATCACATTCATTCTTGATGGTTTCGCCAAGCAAAAGACTTTAATTACGCTCGAGACGCATGATGGTGTGGTGTTGGTCACTTCAGTGTTCTATGTCAGTGGCGATGAAAAATATGTCTGTATCGACGTGGCGGCAGACGACAGCGTCAACGCGCGTATCGTCGATAGCAAACATGTGACTTTCGTGACGCAATCTGACATCAAGGTGCGCTGGTATTCCACGCATCTACAGTTGGTGACGATGCCTGATGGTAAGTATGCATTCTCGATGCACGTTCCCTCGGTGATCGAGCGTATCCAGCGTCGTGAATATTTCCGCCTTGATACGCCCCAAGGAAAGCACGCACTTATCTGCAAGATACCGACAGAGAACGAGATCATCGAGGTGCCGCTGTGTGATATGAGTGTGGGGGGTATCGGCGTCACTGTTAGAGGTGAGCTACCGGCCATCTTCGTTCAAGGTGATATTTTGGAAGGGTGCAGCATCGACTTCCCAGAGATCGGCAGAGTGCCGATAAGCCTGCGCGTGCGTGGAGAGTGGTCAAGCAATAAGACACTGAGCGGTGAGTATTTCCACCGAGTCGGTCTTCAGTTCGAGAATCTTGGAAGAGGCGCCAGCAACGTCATCCAACGTTACATGGTGCAACTCGAAGCGGATCAGATCAGCCTGCTCTGACTATCTCTGCGCACCAAGCGCCGATGCGCGCGCCTTGCTGTGTTCAAGTTCGGCAGCGTTCGGTTCGATCAACCAGCCCTGCAGATTGCTCATCACTAGATCGGTGAACGCGTGCATCCAATCGCTGCGGTCATTGAGGCAGGGGATATAGTTGTATTCACCGCCGCCCGCGTGTTGGAAATCTTCCTTACCTTCCATCGCGATCTCTTCCAGCGTCTCCAAGCAATCCGCAACGAAACCGGGGCAGACCACATCCACACGCTTGGTCTTTTGTGTGCCTAGTTCCAGCAAAGTCGCCGTGGTGTACGGCTTCACCCATTCTGCTTTACCGAAGCGAGACTGGAAGCTCACTACATATTGTTCTTTGCTTAGCCCGAGTTCTTCTGCGAGTAGTCGACCTGTCTTCAGACATTCGCAATGGTAGGGGTCACCTTTTTCCAGTGTGTATTGCGGCACGCCGTGGAAACTCATCACCAGTTTTTCAGGGTGACCATTCTTCATCCAGTATTCATTCACGTTCGCAGCCAAGGCTTTGATGTAACCCGCGTCATCGTGGAAATGTTTGATGGTGCGGATAGCGGGTGTGTTGCGCATGGTTTGCACTGCTGCGAACACGCGGTCGAACACGGTGGCTGTAGAGCTGGCGGCGTACTGGGGATACAAGGGAACTACCAAGATGCGTGTGCAGTTCTGCGCTTTGAGCTTTTGCATCACGCTGGCGATGGAAGGATTGCCGTAGCTCATCGCGTAGTCCACCACGAAAGGTGCTTTGGTGCGCTCACTCAGATAACCTTCCAGTAAAGTGGCTTGCTTCGCCGTATAGACGCGCAGTGGTGAGCCTTCTGGCATCCACACGCTGGCATATTTCGCGGCCGACTTCTTGGGGCGCACATTGAGTATGATGCCGTTCAAGATCAACCACCAGATAGGTTTGGGGATCTCCACCACACGCGGGTCGCTCAAGAATTCTTTGAGATAGGGGCGCACGGCCTGAGCCGTCGGCGCATCGGGCGTGCCGAGGTTGACCAGCAGGATGCCGGTCTTCTCTGGTGTGCCGTGGCTGAAACTGGGTTCGATGTGATAGGCCATTTGTTTTTATCTCGGACAGTCAATTAGACCGTTCGTGGTGAGTAGGCCGTAGGCCATATCGAACCATCCGGCACGGTACGTGCCGGACTCCCTCGATACACCGCACTGCGTGCGGCACTCGGGACGAACGGTTTGGTTATGAAGCATCTAGTGTTGTGAAAGTGCATTGCTCAATAGTTTTGCGGTGATGTCCACGATGGGCACCACGCGCTCGTAGTTCATGCGTTTAGGGCCGACCACGGCGAGTGTGCCGATGATCTGTCCATCGGCGGTGTAGGGCGCGCTGACCACGCTGCATTCATCCAGTCCGAGTAATCCCGACTCGTTACCCACAAAAATATGCACGCCTTGTGCGTGGCGGCTGGCATCCAAGAGTTGCAGCAACTCTGTCTTCTGTTCGAACACGTTGAACAGGTTGCGCAACTGGTTCATGTTGGCGGAGAGGTCATTGATGTGCAGCAGATTGCGTTCACCGCTGATGACGTAATCCTCGTTCTTGCGTGCGATGGCTTCGTCACTCGCGGCCATCGCGGCAGACATCAACGCGGTCATGTCATGTTGCAACTGACGCAACTCGTTCTGCACACGTTGGTGGATGTCGCCAAAGCCGATGCCAGCGTAATGCTGGCTCAAGAAATTACCCGCCTCGGTGAGTTGCGACTGGGTGTAATCCTTGTGTGTCACCAACACGCGGTTCTCCACCTCGCCATCCGGCATCACGATGATGAGCAACACGCGTCGCTCGGACAATCGCAAGAACTCGATTTGGCGCACGGTGATGGCGGCACGCTTGGGCGTGGCGACCACGCCAGCGAACTGCGTCAACTCGGAAAGCACGTTTGAGGCTTGGGTCAGCAGACGCGAAGTATTGTCGGGTTGCAACTGCGTTTCCATCTGTGACACGCGCGCATCAGAAAGTGGTTGCACCACCATCAGGGTGTCGATGAATAAACGATAGCCGAGTGCGGTAGGGATGCGCCCAGCCGAAGTGTGCGGACTAGCTACCAAACCCATCGCTTCCAGATCGGCCATCACGTTGCGGATGGTGGCGGGGCTGACTTCCAAGCCCGAGAACTGCTGAAGGGCACGCGAACCGACCGGTTGACCATCGCTGATATAGCGTTCAACCAAGGTCTTTAGAAGTATCTGTGCGCGGTCATTCAACATGGGCGCGGATTCTATCATCACGCTAGGGTGGGGCACGTAGCTCTACTGGTTGTGGATACTTGCCTGTGGCTACACGTGCCGACGAGGTGAATGCAGATTGACGAAGCAGAGGTTGCTAGATAGGGTGCGACAAATATCCGACGAGTGAGGTGTTGTGTGGAAAATAGATTCGAGACTAGCCCCTTTGATTTGCTGCTGTCTGGAGCTGGGTGGAAAGATAGCAATTTAGTTAATGACATCAGCAGTGCCGTTGAAAGAGAGAAGAAATGAATTGGAAAAAACTTTACATTTCAACCAGAAAAGTAATTTTTGTAGGGGCCGCCGCAATCACTAGTGGCGGGTTTTACTCATTTGTAATTGCGGGGATATGCCGCATTGTTTTTAAGTTGGAAGAAAACGCCGCTCTAATATGGATTGGCCTACCGATATTTGTGGTGACCACAACTTTGACAATTATTTATTTTCCAAGAGCTATGCGCAAAGCAGGGCTGATGGAATAGCTCACAATTAAATTGACACCCACAGCCCCTACCATTTACATTACTGACCAGTCAGTCAGTAATGTAAATCATGAATACCACCGAAATTTCTGAATCCCCCAGCCGTCAACGGCGCAAAGAGGCGCGGCCAGCCGAGTTGATGGCGGCTGCGCTTGAGTTGTTCGTGGAGCGCGGTTTCACTGCGACCAAATTAGACGATGTCGCTGCACGGGCTGGCGTTTCTAAAGGCACGCTCTATCTGTATTTCGCCAGCAAAGAAGAGTTGTTCAAGGCGGTCATCCAACAAGGCATCTTGCCTGCGCTCGATCAAGGTGAGGAGATGCTCTCGCAATTCAAAGGAGATGCCGGCGCCTTGCTTGAGGCGATGTTGCTTCGCTGGTGGGAGATGGTCGGTTCTACCCATCTTGCGGGCATCACCAAGCTGATGATCTCGGAGGCGGGAAATTTCCCCGAGGTGGCGCAGTTCTATTACGAGAACGTCATCGTGCGGGGCCGCGGCTTGATACGTACGGTGCTGGAGCGCGGTATCGCATCCAAACAATTCCGTGAGATGGACGTCGAGACCGCTATCGATGTCATCCTCGCTCCGCAGATGATGTTCACCATCTGGCGCTATTCCTTAGGCCCGTGCGACTGCGGCAAGCAAGATCCAGAAGCTTATTTGAAGACACACATGAAACTGCTGTTGAACGGTCTATTGGCCGGGGAGAAAAAGAAATGAGTCATCGTCTGCTTGTGTTGGCATTGCCACTTTTATTGGTCGCATGCGGTAAAGAAGCCGCTCCACCAGCCAAAGTCGAACGCCCAGCGTCCACCATCGTGGTGGGTGAACAGGGGGAAGACCAAAGCAATGTGTACAGCGGTGAAGTACGTGCGCGTTACGAGACGGTGTTGGGCTTTCGTATCGGCGGCAAGCTGATCGCACGCAACGTGGATGTGGGTGCCAAGGTCAAAAAAGGCGAGTTGCTTGCGCGTTTAGATGCGGCTGACACTGGCTTGCAAGAGAGTGCTGCTGATGCGCAGTATCGACTGGCAGAAGATGAGGTGAAGCGTTACCGCGAACTGCGCGACAAGGGTTTCGTCAGTCAATCCGCATTGGATGCGAAGGAGACGGCTTTGAAAGCTGCTGCCGCACAAGCGGGGTTGGCACGTAACCAAGCGACCTATACCAGTTTGCTGTCTGACCGCACAGGTGTGGTCTCAGCCACCTTGGCAGAGGTGGGACAGGTGGTGAGCGCGGGGCAGCCGGTTCTGCGTGTCGCCCAAGATGGTGAACGCGAGGTGTCCATCGCCATCCCCGAATCTCGATTCGCTGCCATCAAGGTCGGCATGCCCGCGCAGATCGAATTCGGCGTGGCGGGTAATGGTGGACAAGCCGTCGCCGCGCATGTGCGCGAGATATCGCCGTCTGCTGATCCTGCCAGCCGCACCTATCCTGCGCGCGTGTCGTTCGATGCGAGCAACGCCAAGATCGCTTTGGGGATGACTGCGCGAGTACGTATCAACGAGATCGCGAAAGGTGGGGCTCAGAAGGTGGGCGGATTCAAAGTGCCGTTGACCGCCATCTTCCAGCAGAACGACAAGACGGCGGTGTGGATCGTGGCGCCAGACCGTAGCGTGTCGCTGCGCGCGGTCGAGGTCTTAGCTTATCGTGACGATGGAGCCTTGATCGGCAGTGGTGTCACGGCAGGTGAGCGCATCATCAGCGCGGGCGTACACAAGATCACCGCAGGCGACAAAGTCATCGTCGCAGAACACGGCATCACAAAATGAAGATGCCGAACCTTTCCGAATGGGCACTCAAGCACCAGCAGATGGTGCTGTATCTCATCATCGTATTGACGGTGGCGGGGGTGTTGTCTTACCTCAATCTGGGGCGTGCGGAAGACCCTAACTTCACTTTCAAGGTGATGGTGGTGCGTACGCTGTGGCCGGGCGCGACGGCGCAGGAGGTCGAGCGTGAGCTGACCGAGCGCATCGAGAAGAAACTACAGGAGACACCTTGGGTGGATGTGTTGCGTTCCGCTTCCAAACCGGGTGAGTCCTTGGTCTTCGTTATGCTCAAAGACTACACACCTAAAGCCGATGTGCCCGAATCATGGCGTC
This sequence comes from Sideroxydans sp., assembly GCA_041752675.1. Classification (GTDB taxonomy): domain Bacteria; phylum Pseudomonadota; class Gammaproteobacteria; order Burkholderiales; family Gallionellaceae; genus Sideroxyarcus. The sequence continues at coordinate 11,391 of JBGSWB010000062.1, forward strand.
AGGTACGTAAGAAACTGGACGACATCCACCACACCTTGCCAGCGGGTGTGCAAGGCCCGTTCCCGAATGACGAATTCGGTGATGTGCAGATCAACATCTTCGCGTTGACCGGCGACGGTTATGACTTGGCTTCCTTGCGTCGCTATGCGGACCGTATCGCGCTCGACTTGCGCCGTATCAAAGATGTGAAGCGCGTCGAACTGATCGGCGTGCAGGACGAGAAGATATTCATCGACGTCGCGCCCAATCGTATGGCGACGCTGGGCATCACACCGCTACAAGTGGCGGATGCCTTGCAGAAGCAGAACACCATCAACCCAGCCGGATTCATAGAGACGGAAAGCGCACGTATCCGCATGCGCGTGAGCGGCGGGTTCGACAGTGTGGAGCGTGTGCGCAACACCGATCTATTGGTCAATGGTCAACACTTCCGCTTGGGTGACATCGCACGTGTGAGTCGTGATCTGACTGACCCACCCAGCCCGCAGATGCGCCTGAGTGGACAACCCGCCATTGGTCTCGGTGTGGTGATGGACAAGGGCGGCGACGTGATCCGCCTAGGTGAGAATTTGAGTGCCGAGATGAAGCGTATCGGTGCTGAACTGCCTATCGGCGTGGATATCCATACAGTGGCGGATCAGCCGAAAGTGGTACACGGTTCCATCCACCTGTTCGAGAGTTCACTCACCGAGGCTATCCTCATCGTATTGGCCGTCTCCTTCCTCAGTTTGGGGATGCGTACGGGCATGGTGGTGGCGTTGTCCATCCCGCTGGTGCTCGCCATCACCTTCTTTGCGATGAAGGTGTTCGGCATCGATTTGCAGCGCATCTCGCTCGGCGCATTGGTCATCGCACTGGGATTGTTGGTGGACGATGCCATCATCGCGGTCGAGATGATGGTGGTGAAAATGGAGCAGGGCTGGGATCGCTTCAAAGCGGCGACTTACGCCTACACCTCGACGGCGTTCCCCATGCTCACTGGCACGCTCATCACCGCCATCGCTTTCACCCCCGTCGGCTTCTCCAAGTCGGCGGCGAGCGAATACACCATCTCAATCTTCCAAGTGGTCACCATCGCGTTACTTACGTCTTGGGTGGTTGCGGTCGTGTTCACGCCGTACATAGGCTACAAGTTGCTCGACGCTAAGGCACTCATCGCCAAGGCGCAGAAGCATGGCGAAGACGTGTACGACACACCCTTCTACCGTGCTTTCCGCAAACTGGTCACATGGTGTCTGCGCAATCGCTGGAAGGTCATCATCGCGACAGTGCTGGTATTCATGCTGTCCATGGTGGCGTTCGGCAAATTCGTGCAGAAGCAGTTCTTCCCCTCGGCTAGTCGATTGGAGTTGATGGTGGACGTGTGGTTGCCACAGGGTGCCTCCATCAAGGCGACTTCGCATGAGGTGCAACGTATCGAGAAGTTGCTACAGGGGGATGCCGCTGTGGATACATTCTCATCCTACATAGGCAACGGAGCGCCGCGTTTCTTTCTCTCATTGGATCAGCAGTTGTTCGCGGACAACTTCGGACAGTTCGTCATCGTCACCAAGGATCTGGCGGCGCGTGACGATCTGAAGAGTCGATTGGAAGAACGCTTCGCTGGGGCGGATTTCGCCGACATCCGAGTGCGCGTGGTGCGCTTGGAGAACGGCCCACCCATCGGTTATCCGGTGCAATTCCGAGTGTCGGGAAATGATCTGACCGAGCTACGCAAGATCGCTGGTGAGGTGGCGACAGCGATGCGCGCCGATCCGCATCTACAGAACGTCAGCTTCGACTGGAACGAAAAGGTGAAGAGCGTGCGTGTCGAGGTGGATCAGGATAGGGCGCGCCAACTGGGAACATCCAGTCAAGAAGTGGCGCAGGCGCTGCAAGCTTGGTTGAACGGTATCGCGCTCACGCAATATCGTGAGGGCGACCAGTTGATCGATGTGGTGTGGCGAGGCAGTGGTGACTTGGATACGCGCTCATTGAATAGTCTGCCTGATTTGGATATCCCTTTGGCAGGGGGGCGCCATGTGCAATTGGCACAGGTCGCCAAGCTGGTGCCGATATTGGAAGAGGGCATCATCTGGCGACGTAACCGGCTGCCGACCATGATCGTGCGTGCTGACATGACAGACGCAGTCCAGCCTGCCACCGTATCGAAACAACTGAACGTGCAGTTCGATGAGTTGCGCGCCAAGTTGCCTAGTGGTTACCGTGTCGAGATGGGCGGCAGTATTGAAGAGTCTGCCAAGGGAGAATCCGCGATCATGGCGGTGATGCCTTTGATGTTGGTGGGGGTGATCACGCTGCTGATGATCCAGTTGCAGAGCATCAGCCGTACCGTGATCGTGCTACTCACCGCGCCGCTCGGATTGATCGGCGTGGCGTTGGCCTTGCTGGTGTTCCAAGTGCCTTTCGGCTTTGTGGCGAATCTGGGATTCATCGCACTGGCGGGGATGATCATGCGTAACTCCGTCATCTTGGTGGATCAGATACGGCAGGACGAAGAAGCCGGAAAGCCACAGTGGGAAGCCATCATCGGCTCTACCGTCCGCCGTTTCCGTCCCATCGTGCTGACTGCTTCTGCCGCCATCCTCGCCATGATCCCGCTCACGCGCCAAGTGTTCTGGGGGCCGATGGCGGTTTCCATCATGGGGGGCTTGGTGGTGGCGACCCTGCTGACCTGTTTGTTCCTGCCCGCTTTGTATGCGGCTTGGTATCGGGTGCGTGAAGAAATGATTGCATGAAGAACAATCGCTGCTTGTGTGTGAGCGAATCAAATCAGACAAGACACTTTTTGCGAAACCGCGCGAAGCGCGACCCTTAAATGACGCCCCCTTGCGGGGCTTCATTTAAGGGTTGTAGCTCCCTCTCTCACCCCGGATGAACTACACTTGTAGTTATTTCGGCTCGTGTAATAGTCTGGTTGTAGCTCCCTCTCTCACCCCGGATGAACTACACTACTGACTGGTATGTATCCTGCCATTGTCGCGTTGT
>JBGSWB010000063.1:0-8242 GCA_041752675.1 Sideroxydans sp.
GTTTGTCGAGCAACTGAAGTGTACGTTGCTCGACTGTGATAGGCACTGCAGATTTGCGTAAAGAACTGAACATCAACCCAACTTGGTCATCTCGCCTTCGATCCAGTCTTCTGTCTGACGAATGATCTCATCGGCTTTCAACCCCTTGGTGGCGATAGGCTTGCCGATCGACATGATGATGGTGCCAGGATGTTTTCGAATGGAGTTCTTACCCCAATATTTTCCAGCGTTATGCGCCACAGGCAAAACCATCGCACCACTTTGCTCGGCCAACATCGCACCACCAAGCTTATATTTTCCGCGCTGACCGAAGGGGATGCGCGTACCTTCAGGGAACATCACCACGCAGAATCCATCCGCCAGTTTTTGCTTGCCCTTCTCCAATACTTGGCGCATCGACTCCTTGCCTTTACTACGATCGAGGGCGATAGGATTGGACAAAGCCAACAACCAACCAAAGAATGGGATCCACAACAGCTCACGTTTAGCTACCCAAGCGTGAGGTGGCAACACCATCTGCAACGAGACAGTCTCCCAAGCCGACTGGTGCTTACTCAACACCACACAAGGTTGTTTGGGGATGTTCTCTACACCGCGCACTTCCATGCGGATGCCACAGATGACTTTCAGCAACCACAGCGTGCCGGGCGCATACCCCGACAGCAAACGAAAACGCATATGCTGATCGAAGAGAAACATGATCGGGGAGAACAGCGCATAGACAAGCGTGAATACCCATTGCGCGATCAAGAAGATGAGGGAACGGATAAGTGTCATAGCAGACTCGAAACGACAGATGCCAGATCAGGGTAGATCAACGTACCTTCAGGCAGACCGCCTTTGGCTTGCGTCTTAGCGCCTTTGCCTGTCAGCACCAGATACGGTTGTGCGCCCAAACGACTCGCTGCTTCCAAATCACGCAGCGAATCACCCACTGCAGGCACGCCTTTCAGACTCACGCCGAAGCGGATGGCGACCTCTTCGATCATGCCGCTCTTGGGTTTGCGGCACTCGCAATTCGACTCATTGGTGTGTGGGCAGAAGAAGATCGCATCGACACGGCCGCCGACTTGCGCCAGCTGTTTATGCATCTTGTCGTGGATGGCGTTCAAGGTAGGCATGTCGAACAAGCCGCGTCCAATGCCAGACTGGTTGGTCGCCACGGCGACGCGATAACCTGCTTGGTTCAAACGCGCGATAGCTTCCAAGCTCCCGGGGATGGGCTTCCACTCCTCTGGGCTCTTAATGAACTGGTCGGAGTCGAAATTGATGACACCGTCGCGATCTAGGATGATGAGCTTCATGCGGCCAACTTGGAAATATCGGCCGATTGGTTCATCAGCTTGCCGAGTTGTTGCAACAACACGGCGCGGTTCAAACGTAGCGCCTTGTCTTCCGCCATCACCATCACCTTATCGAAGAAGTCATCGATGAACGGCTTCAAGGTGACCAGCGTCTTCAGGTTGTTGGCGTAGTCTCCACGCTCGAAGTAGCTGCGCGCCATCGGTGTGATGTCTTGGATGGCTTGGTGCAATTCACGCTCCGCATCGTCCTTGAGCAAGTCGAGCTTGATGGCGGTGTTCGACAGATCACCTAACTCTTCTTGGTTCTTGCGCATGATGTTCTGTACACGTTTGTTGGCTGCTGCAAGGTCCTTAGCCACTTCCAGCGCAGCGAAGGTGCGTACCCCCTGCAAACGCGGCATCGCCTCGTGCAGGCGGCCATTCAACACAGCCAGCACGGCTTCGATATGGGCGCCATCAAAACCACGTTCACGCAGATAGCCGCGCAGCCTGTCCAGCATGAATCCTTCGACATCTGCTGCCACTGTGGCACTCAACATGCCCGCAGGGAAGTTATCGGCTGCCGCTTTGAGCAGAGCCGACAAGTTCAGGTCGAGCGGTGTCTCGATGAGGATACGTAAGATGCCCAAGGCCTGACGGCGCAGACCGAACGGGTCTTTATCTCCGGTCGGCACTTGGCCGATGCCGTAGATACCGATGATGGTCTCCAACTTGTCCGCCAGCGCCACGGAACATGCCAAGCCGCCTTGCGGCAAGGTGTCGCCCGCAAAACGCGGGTGGTAATGCGCTTCGATGGCGTTCGCCACTTCCAGTTTATCGCCATCATGAAAAGCGTAGTAGCGCCCGATGATGCCTTGCAGTTCGGGGAACTCGCCCACCATGTCGGTGATGAGATCGGCCTTGCTTAGGCGTGCCGCCAATTCCGCATCGGCTTTCTCCGCGCCAAGCAGACGCGCGATGATCCCCGCCAGCGTGGTGATGCGCTCCACGCGTTGCAACTGCGAACCCAACTTGTTGTGATACACCACGTTACCCAACTTCTCGACGCGAGACTCCAACTTCTGCTTGCGGTCTTGATTGAAGAAGAAACGCGCATCGGACAGGCGCGGACGCACCACACGTTGGTTACCTTCGATGATGTGATGCGGGTCGCTCACCTGCATGTTGGAGACGATGAGGAACTTGTTCAGCAACTTGCCGTTGCTATCCAACAAAGGGAAATACTTCTGGTTCTGCTGCATGGTCAGGATGAGACATTCCTGCGGCACTTCGAGGAACTCGGCCTCGAACTCGCCAACGTAGACCTCAGGCCACTCCACCAGTGCAGTCACTTCATCTAGCAGGCCGCTCAACACACTGCGCTCTTCGTTCGACATGCTCAACAGCTTCGACAGGTCGAAGTTGGCATGTCCAATCCAGATCGCATCGTTCTGGTTAGCCAAGTCATCCAAGCGCGCAACGATGGTCTCGCGGCGATTGGCGAAACTGGCGACGACTCGACCTTCTTGAGCAAGTGTCGCTTCATAATCATCCGCGTGTTCGATAGTGATACGCGGCTCACTGCACATGAAGCGGTGACCGCTGGTGACATTGCCGCTTTGCAATCCCAGCACATCCGCCATCACCACACGCTTGCCATGCAGGATGGTGAGGCCGTGAACAGGACGCACGAACTGGTGTTCCGAATCACCCCAACGCATCACCTTAGGCACAGGGAGTTTCTTCAAAGCTTGGATGATGATGTCCTGCAAGTACTCGTCCAGCGCCTTACCCTTTTGCTCGATGCGCGCCACGAAACATTCCGCCTTGCCTTCACCCACGCGACTCAACTGCGCCAGCGTGACATTGGCCGAGCGCATGAAACCTTCCAGCGCTTTGGTCGGCTTACCTTCCGCATCCAGCCCTGCCGCGACAGCCGGGCCTTTACGTTCGACGATGCGATCCGCCTGCAATGCGGCCACGTTGGTGATGCTCACTGCCAAACGACGCGGCGTGCAATATGGGGTGCATACGCTATCTGGGCTGATCAACGCTTGCTCTTTGAGCGCAGCGAACACTTCATCCGCAAATGTCGTGGACAACTTTTCCAACACCTTAGGAGGTAACTCCTCGGTGAGCAATTCGATCAAGAGTGTGTCGGTCGTCATGCGGACTTCTCCAATTGTTTAGCCATGGGGAAACCCAATGCTTCGCGGGAATCGTAATAGGCCTGCGCCACTTGGCGTGCCAAGGCGCGCACTCGACCGATGTAGGCCGCACGCTCGGTGACCGAGATCGCGCCGCGCGCATCCAGCAAGTTGAAGGTGTGCGAGCACTTCATCACCATCTCGAAACCGGGCAAGGGCAAGCCTGTGTCCATCAGACGTTTGGCTTCGCTTTCGTATTCGTTGAAGTGACGGAACAGCATCTCGACATTGGAATGCTCGAAGTTGTATTTGGATTGCTCCACTTCGTTCTGGTGGTACACGTCACCGTAGGTCACCACCGTGTCGCCATTCTTCGCCCACACGAGGTCGTATACGTTCTCAACGCCCTGCAGGTACATGGCCAGACGTTCCAAACCATAAGTGATCTCACCCAGCACTGGCTTACAGGTGAGCGAGCCGACTTCTTGGAAATAAGTGAACTGCGTGACCTCCATGCCATCCAGCCAAACTTCCCAACCCAAGCCCCAAGCGCCCAAAGTCGGAGATTCCCAATCGTCTTCGACGAAGCGGATATCGTGCTCGCTGGTGTTGATGCCCAAGGCACGCAGGCTGTCGAGATAGAGTTCTTGGATATTGTCAGGGGAAGGTTTCAGCACCACTTGGTATTGGTAGTAATGCTGCAAGCGATTCGGATTCTCGCCGTAGCGTCCGTCCTTGGGGCGGCGCGAAGGCTGCACATAAGCGGCACGCCAAGGCTCGGGGCCGATAGCTCGCAAAAAGGTCGCCGTATGGAAGGTGCCCGCTCCGATCTCGATGTCGTAGGGCTGCAAAAGCGCACAGCCCTGCTTGTCCCAGAATTGTTGCAAGATCAGGATGACCTGCTGAAAAGTCGGCCCATGGCCGACTTTCGGCGAAGACTCATGCCTGCTTTTTGGCGTGAGGTCGGAGCCAAACGTTGATTTTGAACCAATGGTGCTCATGGATATTGCCCAGCAAAATATGCGAAGGCGCGCATTTTACGGGTTTAAGCCTTCTGCGTCACCCCGCACAACAGCAGCTTCTCGGCACGAGTGAAAGACTTGATCTCGCGCTCCCGCTTCAACGCAGAGGACTTGTCGACACAAGCCTCCTGATAGATCAACTTCAACGGCGCTCGTCCACGCGTGTACTTGGCCCCCTCGCCAGCGTTATGCGCAGCGAGGCGCTTATCCAAATCATTGGTGATGCCGCAGTAGAGGGTGTCGTCGGCACAGCGGAGGAGGTAGCAAACCCAAGTGTTTTTGTTCTGTGTTTTCATTTGCGAGTCGAATAAAAACCGTTCGTCCTGAGTAGGCGCAGCCGTATCGAAGCCTGTCCTGAGCTTGTCGAAGGGGATGGGCGAAGCCCGCTGGTTTTCAAAATCAACACCGTCGGGGGTAGCCCGACAGCTAGTTACCTTCTTTTGCTTCGCCAAAAGAAGGTAACCGAAGAAAAGGCGACCCCAGTGTGCCGCTGCTTCGCAGTTCCCTGCGTTGTTGGCTACGACATAACCTAAAGGTTAGTCTCCGCCGCAACAAGCTGCTGCGCAGCGTGTTGTCGACTGGTCAGGCCTCCTCATAAACTCGCACGACCCGCTACGCGTCCACGTGCTCAAACATATTCGTCAGAATTACCTGACCAGTCTGCGCTACTCAGCCGCGTACAGAGGAAAGAATGTCAGAACCTAAAACCACAGCGTGGGCACTTCGTTCCCACGCTATTTTTTAATTCTGTGCTGTATTTGAACTTGCTGTATTCAGTTCCTTTGGTGGCATCTTGATCTCGGCAAATGGCAAAGTGATTACGCCATCCGCTCTAAGCTCTTCCAACAAAACCTTTGCAAATTCATCTATAGAATCGTCCATCCCATTTTCACGTGAATGAGTAGGGGTGAAATCGATGTCGCCTTCCCACAAAGGAGTAGGACTGCCTCGTGCCGTCATGGTGGCTTTGAATGTGACGTTATTCATTCCGTGGTTATAAATCACAGAGTAAGGTCGAATCAATAAGACGAAATCGGAATCCAGCTTGAAGTTGCCCGGTTGCATGATGCTGGCTCTGGTGATCTTGAATGGCTTTTCATTTATGGCGAATATCGGAGTCCAGCGATGCGAACTCCGGCTGGCAAAATATTTCATGAACGCATCAATTCCTTTCGAAACTTCGGGATCATTCCGCGCAAATTCGGAAGATACCGATGGATCGGCCTTGCTTTGCCAAAAATCGACGATGATCACCTGGGTCGAATCGACTTTTCCATTGAAATCGTTTGCTTTCTTACCTGTGACACTTACAGATGCACAGCCAGTTGCAAACAGAATAAGAAAGATCGCCGACAAACAAGAACGAACGCTCATAGCCAAAAACCTCTTTATGATGTGTATGCCTCCAATGTATCAGAGTGGACGCGCAGTGCCAATTCTGCGATTTTGGATTTGGTTTTGAATTGCCAAACCAGCGGGCTTCGCCCATCCCCTTCGACAAGCTCAGGACAGGCTTAGATACGCCTACTCAGGACGAACAGACTGTAGTGTTTTCCCTAATCGCCAAGCCACGCCGAGCATCAACGCAGCCAGCACCAACATCGCCGCATTCCCCCAGCGCACATACGGCGTACTTCCAGCATAGCCTTGCACCTGCGCGGTGAGCACGCCTTCTTCATGCTGCGGCAGCATGGCTTGCACGCTGCCATCCACACCGATGACGGAGGTGACCCCTGTGTTGGTGGCGCGTAGCATCATGCGTCCGGTTTCCAATGCGCGCATCTGCGACAACTGGTTGTGTTGTTCGGCGGCGAAGGAATCCCCATACCACGCGTCGTTGGTGACGTTCACCAGCAAGGTGGCTGCGGGTAATGCATGGATGATCTCTTCGCCGAAGGCATCCTCGTAACAGATATTCACCGCCACTTTTTGCCCTGCGACATTCAGGGGTGCTTGATTCGCACCTCCGCTTGTCTGGTCGCCCATGGGAACGTGCAGCACTTCGTTGATGAGCCAGCCGAACACACTACGCAACGGAATGAACTCGCCAAAAGGAACAAGGTGGTCTTTACGGTAGTGCTGACTTTCAGACGAGCCCAAGGAATACACGCTGTTGTAATAACGCCCGTCTTCACGCTCGAACGCGCCGATAAGGATGTCACCTCCACTCTGCGTCACATGCTCACGCAACATCGATTGATAACCTTCAGGGATGTATTCGCGCAGCAACGGTATGGCAGTCTCGGGCATGACGATGAGGCGCGCATCGCTAGTCTCTGCCAACATTCGATAAGTCTCCAAGGTGCCGATCAGCGCGTCTTCGTTGAACTTGGTGTCTTGCGCGATATTGCCTTGTAGCAGACTCACTTTGAGCGGCTCACCTTGTGGCTTTGTCCACTCGACAAAGCTGAGCGCCGCACCCGCCACCCACAACATCGCCAACAATCCAAAAAGAAATGGTGCGCCTAGCTTGTTCCCCCACCCCAGCCCACCCCCCGCGGGAGAGGGAGCTGTTCGCTGTGCCACCAACATAATGAGTGCCGCGCTCACTGCCACCAATAAGGACAGGCCGAACACGCCGACGATAGGCGCATATCCAGCCAACGGACTATTCGGCACTTGCGAGTAACCAACGGACAGCCACGGGAAGCCGGTGAACAACCATCCGCGCACCCATTCTGCGAGCACCCATATGGCAGGCATGACCCACAGAATCCGCACCGTCATCCCGCCTTTGAATTTTGCCTGAACATATCCCGCCAACGCAGGAATGGATGCATTCACCGCTGCGAACAGCGCCGTCGCTAGAGCCGCGAGGAGAGGATGCATGTAGCCGTAATCATGCAGGGCGACGTAGATCCAACTGACGCCGAAACAGAACAAGCCCATGCCGAAAGCGAATCCTAACCATGCGGCTTGCGATGGACGTTCGGCCTTGCTCCACAGCCAGAACAGCACGGCGAGTGACAAGATCGGCAAGGGAAAGATACCGAACGGCGCGAAGCCGAATACGGCTACCGCACCCGCAAGGAAAGCGTAAAGATAAAAATTATTGATGAGTCTGCTCACGAATGGTTGGGATTAAGTTGATTCGTCTGATTATACGGTGTAACTTCCGCCGCCATTAGAACCAACCTACAAGCGCACCATGGCAACACCTTCCGCTCTACTCGAAGAGATCAGCTCCATGCTGATCGACTGCGACCTTTTCAATCATCTACCACCAGCTGAGCTACGGGCTGCTACACATTATTTCGGCATCAGTAAGATCGCCAAGGACGAAGTCATCTTCAGCGAAGGTGATGTCGGCACCTTCATGTGCATCGTACATTCTGGCAGCGTCTCCGTCATCAAGGCGAATCAGAACGAAGAGTTGGTGGAGATGGTCACTCTGGGACATGGACGTGCCTTTGGCGAGATGGCGGTACTGGACGGAGAGCGTCGTTCCGCCACCTGCTCTGCCGCACAAGACAGCATCCTACTGACACTCTCGAAAGAGGCGATGGACAAGATGTTGGAAGAACATCCACTTATAGCAGCACGTGTCATCCGCGCCATCGCAGTCAGCTTGTCACGCCGCCTGCGCATGGCAGCAGGACAATTGGTCGATCACATCGTCTAACGTATAACCATGCTCGACTTCACCGAATACACAAAAATATTCATCAGCCTGTTCGCGATCATCGATCCGGTAGGCATCATCCCTATCATCATCGCGTTCACTGCCGGCATGACGGCACAGAAACGTGAGCGGGTGGGACGCATGGCTTCGTTGTCGGTGTTGGTGATC
>JBGSWB010000064.1:0-7098 GCA_041752675.1 Sideroxydans sp.
TCTGCTCCTCTCGTGAGATGAGGCGAATCGCCTCACTTCACAAGTTAGGGAAACAGAACCGGAGATTCAACCGCTCCTGCGATCAACCCGGACTCGCGGATCGGAGCGCCCATACCGCGGAGCGGTTTAGTCCATGGCCGAGAAGCTGTCTTATTCCCCTCAGCCAATTACCGAGAAGCGATTTAATCTTTAGCACATGAAGAGTAATTGGCGCGAGGGGTTAGAACCGCTGATGCCGTAACTCCATCGGCCACCATTGGCCGTCAACCAGCTTTTCCAACGCACAGCCATCGTTCTGTTTCATGATGTTGCCTCCTGCGTGTAATGGGACAGCAGGGCGGGCATTTTGATACTCGACGGCTATATAGCGGCGGATGGAGCAAGGGATGGTGTTTCGGAACTCTTGCCGCGCTGAACCAGCTCCTCGATAGTCGGGTTGAAGTAGGTCATCAACTCTTTAATGTTCGTGTGTCCAACGATGCGGGCAAGTTCAAGTACGTCGTATTTCCTCGACCGCGCCATTGCGGTAATCGCCGCATGCCGTGAATCATGGTACGTTAGATCGACCACTCCAGCCCGATCGCGCACCTTTCTAAATAGAGCATCGAGACTTCCAACGGATATGTTGAACACGGACGATTCGTTGTGGCTGCTCAACACCTGATCAAGTAATTCAATCGCCCTTGGTGTCATCGGGACCTCACGAACGGCTGCATTGTTCTTTCGAGCACCTGGCTTGAGTCCAGTCACTTTCAGGTAACCCTTGTCTTTGAAAACCTCATCTCGTTCCAGAGCGCACAGTTCACCGGCACGCAGCGCTGTTTCAATCGAGAATAGGTACCCAGCGAACATTCGAAGAGTGGCGGTAGTGAGTGGTACCGACTTACTGTATCCAGCGCACTGTTCCATCTGGGCATTTTCCTCGGGTGAGGCAATTCGTTTTCTGGCAGGCGGCTTTTGAGGTTTGGCCACCGGCTTCATGGGGCTGTCCGTTATCCATCGCCACTCATCGCGAGCAACCTTGCAGGCGTTGCTTAGGATATTCCATTCGCGCAATACAGATCCGTTTCCAACTTCCTTGAGTCGCCTATCGCGCCATTCGGCAAAGTGTGAGGAATTCAGATCGCGCAGATGAACTGCAGCAATCGGGTCTTTCAGGTATTTGTTGATTCGGATGATTTCCCATCGAGAACCACGCTTGTTTGGTGAGACCTCTTTTGCATACTTGCTAAGAAGGTCTCCAAACGTCTTGTCAGGGATGCCAGACACCTTTCCTGCTATGATGTCAGCCTCAGTGGCGGCACCCCAGTTTTGAGCTTCAATTTTGGTGGGAAAAGTTGCGGATTTGCGCACCCCATTTTTGGTAACGAAAACCTCCCAAGATTTTCCAGCTTTTCTGATCGATGCCATCCTGTAATTTATCCTGTAAAAATCCTGTAACAGGATACCAAATAGAGTGGAAACAATGCAAAAAGAGTGGAGTAGAGTGGAAACAAAAAAGCCGACAAATCAGTTAGATGTCGGCTTTTCAGTTAGTTACGATTGTATCTTTGGTGCCCAGAAGAGGACTCGAACCTCCACACCTTGCGGCACACGGACCTGAACCGTGCGCGTCTACCAATTCCGCCATCTGGGCCTTCTTGAGGGTGCGCACTTTAATTGCTATAGGATTTTGTGTCAATGACGAAAAAGAAAATAACTATCCGTGAACTCGACCCCTTCTTGGAGAGGGAACGCGAACAATACGAACACCCTTTGCCAAGTCGCGAGTACATCTTGCAGGTGCTGGCTGAAAAGGGCGTACCCGTAGAGTCGGAAGACCTCTGCGCATTACTGCATATCGAGTTGCATGAGGAAGAACTGTTCACACGTCGCTTGAAGGCGATGGAGCGTGACGGTCAGATCATGCGCAATCGCAAACGTGCCATCTGCGTGGTCGATAAGCTCGACCTCATCAAAGGCAAAGTGCAAGGTCATCCTGACGGTTTCGGCTTCCTGATCCCTGAAGATGGCAGTGCAGATTTGGTCTTGAGTGCGAAAGAGATGCACAAGGCCTTGCACGGTGACACCGTGATGGCGCGCGTCGGTGGAGAAGACAAGCGCGGACGCCGCGAAGCCAACATCGTTGAAGTGTTGGAACATGCCAATACGCGAGTGGTCGGTCGTATCTACGAAGAACACGGCATCAAGTTCGTCGTTGCCGAGAATCGCCGCATCAGCCAAGACATCCTAGTTGCAGCGGGTGAACACGGTGAAGCCAAAACAGGGCAGGTCGTCATCTTGGAGATACTGCAACAACCTTCCAAGCATGCGCAACCTATCGGCCGCATCGTCGAGGTGTTAGGCAACTATGCCGATCCCGGCATGGAGATCGAGATCGCACTGCGCAAGCACGACCTGCCGAACGAATTTCCAAATGATGCAAAACATCAAGCTGAGGCATTCTCTCCCTTGGTGAAAGCAGAAGATTACGCAGGGCGTGAATCTGTCGTGAAGTTGCCTTTGGTGACTATCGACGGCGAGACGGCGCGCGACTTCGATGATGCGGTGTATTGCGAACCGAACAGTAAAGGATTCCGTCTGGTGGTCGCCATCGCCGACGTGAGCGCCTATGTGAAACCGGGCGATGCGCTGGACAAAGAAGCCATCAATCGCGGCAACTCGGTGTACTTTCCGCGTCGTGTGATCCCGATGTTGCCGGAAGAATTGTCGAATGGATTATGTTCGCTGAACCCCAATGTCGAACGTCTGTGTATGGTCTGCGACATGCAGATCAGCGCGGAAGGTGAGATTCAATCGCATCGCTTCTATCCATCCGTGATGTTCTCGCAGGCACGTCTGACCTACACCAAGGTTGCCGACATGATCGCGAACCCGCAAGGTGAGAACGCGCGTGAATATGCAGCGGTACTGCCCCACATCAATAATCTGTACAAACTGTTCCAAGTCCTGCTGCAAGCACGTGCCAAACGCGGCGCGATCGATTTTGAGACGGTAGAGACACAGATGATCTTCACCGATCAAGGCAAGATCGAAAAGATCATCCCTGTGGTGCGTAACGATGCACACAAGCTCATCGAAGAATGCATGTTGGCGGCTAACGTCTGCGCAGCGGCGTTCTTGAAAGAGCATGAGCATCCTATCCTGTACCGCGTACACGAAGGTCCGACGCCAGAGAAGCTGGAAGCCGTGCGAGAGTTCTTCAAAGAATTCGGTCTGCAACTGGGCGGTGGTGATGATCCGCAAGCGGGCGACTATTCCAAGCTGCTCAAACAGATCAAAGGCCGTCCCGATGCAGGATTGTTGCAGACCGTGATGTTGCGTTCATTGCGTCAAGCCGTGTATGCACAAGAAAACTTAGGCCACTTCGGTTTGGGTTATGAGGCTTACGCCCACTTCACATCGCCTATCCGTCGTTATCCGGATCTGTTGGTGCATCGCGCCATCAAGGCGGTGCTGGAAGGTAAGAAATACAAACCGCAACTCAAGTGGGCTGAACTCGGTGTGCATTGCTCCATGACAGAACGCCGCGCAGACGATGCGACGCGTGATGTGGAAGCGTGGCTCAAATGCTTCTACATGCGTGACCATCTGGGCAGTGAGTTCGCCGGCACCATCTCTTCCGTCACGGGTTTTGGTCTGTTCATCTCCTTGGACGATCTATATGTCGAAGGTTTGGTTCACGTGTCCGAACTGGGCGCGGACTACTACCATTTTGATGCGGCGAAACATCAGATGTTGGGCGAACGCACCGGCAAGCGTTACCGTTTGGGCGATCGAGTGAAAGTGAAAGTAGTGCGCGTGGATATGGAAAGCACCAAGATCGATTTCACGCTGGTGGGTGAAGTCGTTCACGCTGCCGATACCCTCAACGTTGGTGCATGGGGCGCAAGCACCCCGAAGAAAGTCAAAGCAGAACCTAAAAAAGCAGAATCCAAAGGTAAGAAGGCAGGAAAACGTCATGGCTGAGTCACGCATCATTCACGGCTTCCATGCCGTCACCGCCCGCATCCGTCAGAACGCAGACAGCGTGATGGAAGTGTTCGTAGATCCATCCCGCAAGGACCCGCGCGCGCGCGATCTGTTGAAGTTGGCAGAGAGCAACGACGTGCGCATCATCAATGTCGATGGCAAACGCCTCGATGGCATGGCAGGTACGCCGCGTCATCAAGGTGTCGCTGCCCGAGTGGATGCATCACAAAAAGTGCAACATCTGGATGACGTGCTGGATACCTTGACCGAGCCTGCTTTGATCTTAGTATTGGATGGCGTGCAAGACCCGCACAATCTGGGTGCCTGCTTGCGCAGCGCAGATGCATTTGGCGTACATGCAGTCATCGCTCCCAAAGATCGCGCAGTGGGCATCAACGCCACGGTAGAGAAGGTGG
Source organism: Sideroxydans sp. (assembly GCA_041752675.1). Taxonomy (GTDB): domain Bacteria; phylum Pseudomonadota; class Gammaproteobacteria; order Burkholderiales; family Gallionellaceae; genus Sideroxyarcus. The sequence continues at coordinate 4,389 of JBGSWB010000064.1, forward strand.
CCTGCGGCGCGGCACAGACCGTGCCTTACATCACCGTTACCAATCTCGCACGCACCCTGCGTGAATTGAAAGAACGCGACATCTGGGTCATCGGTATGGATGGCGAAGCCGAGACCGAATTGCATCAAGTGAAACACAAAGGCGCAGTGGCATTTGTGTTGGGTGCAGAAGGTGAAGGCATGCGCCGCTTGACCAAAGAGACCTGCGACCAACTGGTGCGCATCCCCATGCAAGGCAGCGTGGAAAGTCTCAACGTGTCCGTCAGTACCGGCGTATGCCTGTACGAAGCCAGAAGGCAGCGAGTCATCTAAGAATCAATTCCCTCTCCCCGTGGGATAACCAGCGACTTGCCCGCTTGCGGGCTTAGTCGAATGGCTAGTAGTTTCACCAGAGGGGTTGGGGTGAGGGAGCACTCGTTGAGGTAGACTCTTCAAGAAAAATTCGGAGGTTCACTCGTGCTGATGCAGAAATTCAACTTCTCGATCCAAACCCGCGACGGCCAGAAGATCGTCAGCGTCGTCATCGCGGGGAAAGATCAGGAAGATGCAGAACGCAAGCTACGCCAGATGTATCACCATTGCGAGATCATCAGCTGCAACGCCAACCAGATGGACGACCACAAGACACCTCAAGTCATGTCCGTTGAGGACATCATCACACTCATCTCTAAGTAAAGGTTCTGGATTGAGCTGCAGTTGTCAGCCAGAAAAATTCAGTTAGCACGTTGGTGCTTAGCGTCTGTAACTCGGCCACAAGAGACGGTGGGGAAATGCTGAGAAGGCTGATTGAATGTTCTGAAGGCTAGTCCGCTTCACTTTCCACAGCGGACGTTCAAAACCAAACGTTTGATGGTGATCGACCGTCGCTTGCTAACCATTATGAGACAGTTTGAGTCGGTCACACTTCCCTCCACCAGAAATATATAGGCAGGATAGTGGGTAATGTACCCCCAATAAATCTAGTCATATTGTAGTTTCTATAATCCATAACAATTAATTAAAACTATTTGTTTACAGTATATTGAGATTGGAATAGAGTTCAATTATCTAGTCAATAATTATTCAATTAAATTCCTATGGCACAAACAATAAGCGAATATTTAATACAGGGATTTGCCACCTCCAAAGAGATTCAGGCTGCAACAGGCTTGAGCCAAACAGCGGTATCACGCCAAGTAAGAGGCATGGGTGATGCCGTTGTCCCTCTGCCGACTGGGCGACCACCAAAATATGCTCTTACTCGCAATGCCTTTGGGGGGAGTAATAAATTGCCTCTCGCTATGGTGGATGCCCACGGCAATACCGTACTGGCCGCTGTAATACGACCGTTGTTACCCAGTGGTTTTTTAGTTGAACCCGCCACAGGAATGCCCCAAGTTTTGATGGGAGCGAATGGTTCCGGCCTGTACGAAGACTTACCTTATTTCCTACATGACTTGGCTCCACAAGGTTTTCTTGGTCGGCAGATTGCGGCAGAGTTATCCAGTCAGTCCACCGACTTTCCTCCCGACCCTAGGCACTGGAGCTCAAATCACATCGGACGTTATCTGATTTCTAATGGCGATGATTTGCCAGGCAATTTTAAATTCGGCGAGCAGGCGCTTTCACGTATCAGGCGTAAGCCCGTCCTTACCACAGAGGCCGATTATCCAAAACTCGCGGATGCTGTCATAAGTGGCGTAATCCCAGGGTCATCTGCCGGCGGCGAACAGCCAAAATTCACGGCATTTTGTGGGACACGCTCCGCGCATGTCATTGTGAAATTTTCACCGGTGGGCAATAACGATGTTGCTAGAAGATGGCGCGATATTTTAATTACAGAATTTCACGCTACCGAAGCACTCCATGGCGCAAACTTTCCTGCTGCTGAAACTCGATTGCTGGAAATCGACGGTCGACTATTTCTAGAATCACAGAGATTTGATCGCACCGGGGAATTCGGGCGAATGCCCATGCTTTCCCTCCAAGCCATTGATTCCGAATTTACTGGAATAGGCAGCGATTGGTCGCGTGTCGTGGATGCGCTCCACAAAAAGAACTTGATGGTCTGGCAACATGTCTACGATGCCACTTGTCTATGGTGGTTCGGGCGCTATATCAACAACTCTGACATGCATCTGGGCAACCTAAGCTTCTCTATCGATGGTGGAGTATTCAGACTCTTGCCTGTGTACGACATGTGTTCTATGGGGTTTGCACCGAAAAGTGGTGGAGAGGTGTTGCCATACAATTTTTCACCCCCCGAATATAGCGGGATAAATTTAGGTTTAGATAGCCAGGGTTTGGTGAAAAAAATGGCGCAAAATTTCTGGGAAAGAGTGGCAAATGATGCGCGCATTTCTGATGAATTTAGAGCTTATCTAGCTTCAGGAAACCCTATGAACAGGGCTGAAAAAGATGGCACGCTTGAACCTGACTAAAAGTCAGTAGTTGATGCGTTCGTGCGTATCTTATGGGTTAGCAAGCGACGATCAAGTTTCATCAAGCTTTAAGTTTTGACCGTCCGCTGTTGGATGTGAAGCGGACTAGCCTTCAGAACACTCCATCAGCCATTTAAGCAAGTCCCCATCGTCTCTTATGGTTAAGGGTTGTCGGATGTCAGCCCCCACGCGCCGCACGAACGAATGCAGCCGCCCGTTCCGGGCTGACGTCGGACAACCGCTCCAAGGAGGAAACCGCGTGGGGTGCCGCTGAACTCAGATCAGCGTGCA
>JBGSWB010000065.1:0-1830 GCA_041752675.1 Sideroxydans sp.
GATTCAGGGTAAACCATCTCCCCCAGCCCCCCTCCCGCAAGTGGGCGAGGGGTGACTCCACCCACTGAATCCCGAATCCTGAATCCTGATTCCTGATTCATCATCTATGCAAGGCCGCCTTGCCCAAGTCCCACATCGGCAAGAAGATGCCCAGCGCCAGCACCAGCACCATCGCACCCAAACCAACAATCATGATTGGCTCTATCTGCGCGCTCAGGTTCTTCACTTCGTATTCCACATCGCGCTCGTACATACCTGCCACTTCGAACATCAATCCATCCATATCGCCCGTCTCTTCGCCCACGGCGATCATCTGCATCACCGTTGGATTGAACACCCCTGTAGCGTGTGCCGTGCGCAGGATGCTTTCCCCGCGCTCGACCCCATCGCGCATCTGCTCGACCTTGCTACGCATGTATTCGTTATCCACCACCATGCCCACCGTATTGAGCGCCTGCACGATGGGAATACCGCTCTTGAACGACAGCGCCAAGCTGCGTGAAAATCGAGCCAGTGTGGCTTTCTTGATGATGGGTCCCGCAATGGGTAGTTCGAATTTATAACGATCCCATTTGTAGCGACCATCCACCGTGTTGGTCCAAGAACGGAAGCCGACCACCGCACCGATGAGCGCGGCCAACAGGATAGGCCAGCTCGCCACCATGAAGTGTGAGAAACCGAGCAAGACCTTGGTCATCAGCGGCAACTCGGTATGAAAACCCTCGAACACCTTGGCAAAGGCAGGAATGACAAAAAGATTGACAATCACCAAGGCGATGGCCATCGCGATGACCACGAAGGTCGGATAGCGCAAGGCAGACTTGATGCGTTCGCGCATCTCTTTCTCGAATTCGAGATGCTCATACAGACGCAGGAAGGTCTGATCCAACATACCCGTCATCTCCCCTACTTGCACCATGCTCACATAGAAATGCGAGAAGACTTTGGGATGACGCCGCATCGATGTGGACAATTCACGACCACTATCCAGACTCTCCCGTAGGTCTTGGATCATGGTCGCGAACAACTGATTCTGGGTTGATTCCTGAAGTCCAGCCAACGCCCTCATGATGGGCACACCCGCCTTGAGCAGGGTGTACATCTGGCGCGAGAACAACATCACCTCCAGCGGATCGACACTCTTGTCTTGCGACAATCGTTTCCACAGGCTGGATCCCTCAGATTTGCTCGCGTTGTTACGCGAGACTTTGATCTCGATCGGCGTGATGCCCGTATTGATCAATTGATCGGCGATCACACTGCTATCTGCACCTTCTAGCGAACCTTGCACCATCTCGCCGCGACCACTGCGGCCTTTGTATGTGAAGACTGGCACGCTTAATCCTCGACTTGATTACTGATGCGCATCACTTCGGCGACACTGGTATGCCCTAATTTCATTTCATTCAGTGCCGCATCAACTAAGGTCTTGCCTTTGAGGTAGTTGCGGGCAGTCTGCATGAAGTGCGTATTGTCTTCATGCGCGGCGGCATCCACCAATGCTTGGTTCATCTCCAGCATCTCGTAAACGCCCATGCGCCCGTGGTAGCCAGTGCCGTTACAGTGCGAACATCCACGACCATGCATCAGCGTACCCCATTCACCGCGCGCCACCCCCTCCGTCTCAAGCCACTCGACTTCCTGTGGAGATGGCTGATGCACTTCGCTGCAACTTTCGCAGACACGACGCAACAAGCGTTGCGCCAAGACGGCCTGCACCGAAGATGCCACCATGTATTTCGGCACATCCATATCCACCAAACGGAACAAGGTGCCTGCCGAATCGCGGGTGTGCAATGTAGAGAAAACCAAGTGACCAGTCATCGCGGC
>JBGSWB010000066.1:0-6784 GCA_041752675.1 Sideroxydans sp.
TCTGGTATCGTTCTTCTCGGGTGAGGTGTGTGTAGTTCATCTGTGTAATTTCGACTTGCCGGTCAAAGGACATCGATGCTACCGCATCTCTCCCACCAACCAGCGTTACTCAAAATTGCACTTCATCCTAGAATCCGCCTTACTTGATGCCTAAAAGTTTCACCAATAAGATGCAGCGCAACTTCACAAGCGGACGCATCCGATCATGAGTCTTTCTGCATTCATCCCCTCTTTGCTCGGCGGTGTACTCATCGGCATCGCGGCGACCTTGTTACTTTGGCTCAACGGCAGGCTTGCTGGCATCAGCGGCATCCTATGGAGATTGTTCTTCTCCAAACAAGGTGATGCCTTGTGGCGCGTCTTGTTCCTTTTGGGTGTCGTCGGTGGTGCGGCGTTGTATTACGCTTTGTATGACGACGTGCCGGTCGCACGCGAGACCTTCCCTGCTTGGTTATTGGTCGTGAGCGGCTTCCTTGTCGGTTACGGCACATCGTTGGGCAATGGATGCACCAGCGGTCACGGTGTCTGCGGCTTGGGACGTTTATCGCTGCGATCTTTGGTCGCTACGGTGATCTTCTTGGTCACTGCCATCGTCACCACCTTCGTGGTACGTCATTTGTTCGGGGTGGTGTGATGAAACGAAATCTTGCGAGTTTGCTGGCGGGCTTGGTATTTGGTTTCGGCCTTGCGCTATCGGGTATGACTCACCCAGAGAAAGTGCTTGGATTCCTTGATATGGCGGGCGTATGGGATGCCAGCCTATTGTTCGTTCTGGGCGGCGCGGTAGGCGTCACCGTCATCACCTTCCGTTTTGTCCTGAAGATGGAGAGACCGCTGTTGGCCGAGCGATTCATCATCACCAAAGAGACACACATCGATCGCTCGATCATTCTTGGGGCGATCCTGTTCGGGGTCGGTTGGGGTATCAGTGGCTATTGCCCAGGGCCAGCGGTCGCGCTGCTCGCTGCACCGAATTGGGAATTGTGGGCGTTCTTGCCCGCAGCGATATTGGGCGGAGTGGCTGAGAAACTGTTTGAACTCAGGTCTCAACAAAATAATGAACCGCAGCCGCAGGTGGCGACACCAGATGCAAAGCCAACGAACGAGAGCCCTTCTGAAGGCTCTTGCGGTTAGGCTGCGTTCAACCTATCCAGCAGTTCGTTGATCTTGATGGGGTCATCCGCACGCAATATCTTTTGCGTGAGCGCGGTGATTTCAGGCAGGCTGGTGGTGAGCACACGTTGCTTGCTGCTCAAGAGCTGCGCTGGGTGCATGGAGAACTGACGCAAGCCCATACCGAGTAACAAGCGCGTGTAAGCCAGTTCACCCGCCATCTCTCCACATACCGATACCGGAACCTCAGCCTTGTTCGCACTACCGATGACGTGAGCCAACAGTTGCAACACGGCAGGGTGTAAAGGGTCATACAGGTGCGCCACTTCTTCGTCGGTGCGGTCGATCGCCAAGGTGTATTGGATCAAGTCGTTGGTACCGATGGAGAGGAAATCCAACTTCTTGATGAAGACGTTCAATGCCAAGGCAGCAGCAGGTATCTCGATCATGCCGCCGATGGGCACGTCATCTTTGAAGGTGACACCCTGACTCTTCAATTCTGCCTTCACACCGTCGATCAACTGCAAGGTCTGCGTGATCTCCGAAGCCCCTGACAACATAGGCACCAATATCTTCAAGTTGCCGTAGATGGAAGCGCGTAGCAATGCGCGTAACTGCGTGCGGAACAGTTGCGGCTCGGCCAGGCACAAGCGGATGGCACGTAGCCCCAACGCAGGATTGCTGGCGACGCGAGTCACTCCCTTCAGTTGTTTATCTGCACCTAAGTCGTAAGTGCGGATGGTGACGGGCATCTCGCCCATGCCTTCCAGTACGGTGCGATAGGCGGTGAATTGCTCTTCTTCGTCGGGCAGATTGTCACGATTAAGGAAGAGGAACTCACTGCGGAACAGGCCGACACCAGCTGCGCCGTTCTCCATCACTTGCGGCAGATCGGTAGGTATCTCGATGTTGGCGTGTAACTCGATATGGATGCCGTCAAGCGTGGTGGCACGTGCGGTACGCAGACGTTTGAGCTTTTGCTTCTCCAACACGAACTGGCTCTGGCGTAGCTTGTATTCCGCCAGCAGGTTCTTGTCTGGGTTGACGATGACCACACCCTGCTCGCCATCCACGATGAGCATGTCGCGATCTTTGATCAGCTCGCGCGCATGGTGCAGACCGACCACGCAAGGGATGTTCAGACCACGCGCGACGATGGAAGTGTGCGACGTGGCACCGCCTAGGTCGGTGAGGATGGAGCAGAATTGATGTGGCTTGAGTTGGATGAGGTCGGCAGGGCTGACATCGTGTGCCACCAGCACCATCTCGGAATCATGTTGGGGTGTGGGCGGTTGATGGCCGGGATGGCCGCTCAATACCTTGAGCACGCGCTCCACGACTTGGATGACGTCGGTCTTGCGTTCGCTCAGGTAAGCATCATCGAACGCTTCGAACTGCGCGACCAACTCATCCATCTGCGATTTCAATGCCCACTCGGCGTTGCAGTGTTCCTTCTCCACCATGGTGCGCGCAGCTTGGCTGATGTGTTCGTCGCCCAAGATCATCAGGTGCAGATCGAGGAAGGCATCGAACTCAGCGGCAGCTTGTTGCGGACGATTGGAACGCAGTGCGGTCAACTCGTCACGTGTGGTTTTGAGTGCACCATCCAGACGCGCGACTTCTTCAACGATCAGATTCTTCGGCACCATGTAATGCACGACTTCGAGGGAAGTGTGCGAAACGAGATGGGCATGGCCGATGGCGATGCCACTCGAAACGGGTAAGCCATGTATGGTGAATGTCATTCGCCTTCCCCAAAATAATCATTGATGAGCGCGAGCAGCGCGGTCATCGCCTCTTCTTCGCGTTCACCATGGGTCTCGATGGAGACGGTCGTTCCTTTGGCGGCAGCTAACATCATCACACCCATGATGCTCTTGGCATTGATGCGCTTACCGTTGCGCGACATCCAAACTTCGCATGGATACTGCGAGGCGAGTTGCGTGAGCTTGGCGGAGGCACGTGCGTGCAAGCCGAGTTTATTGATGATAAGGGCTTCTTGATTTTGCATCTCTTAGTCTTTCAGTTCTCTGAGTCCATCAGCACGATACATTCACGTCCACCGTTGAATGCGATCTGCGCCAATTCGGGCATGGTCTTGTTGGGATGGCATACCACGCGCAAAAGCATCGGCAGATTCACCCCGGCCACACCCATGATGTGTTCTTCTTTACACAGTTGGCGCGCCACGTTGCTCGGTGTTGCGCCGAAGATATCGGCGAGGATTAGCACGCCGTTGCCTTTGTTCAATTCTTGGATGAGCGCATGACCTTCCGCCAGTTTCTGTTGCGGGTCATCGTCCGCATAGACGGACAACACCTTCAAGAACGGCGGTACTTCGCCCAATACATGCTTGACGCAATCGGCCAGGCTTTCGCCTAGCTTGTTGTGCGCCACGATCAATATCCCTGCCATCAGATCACTCCTAAGAAACGCGCGACCAGCGCGGCGATGAGCAACAACACCAACCATCCATAACGCACCATCCAACGCAAAGCCTTTTCCTTGGATGCATCTTCGGCGTTCGCCTCATCCACCAGTACGCGCACTTTCTTCAATGCGTGGAGGGCAGTGGAGCGGTCTATGTTCTGTTGAAGACGATCGTCACTCATTGTTCGACATTCCGTAACGTCTTGCTGTCCGTGAATTCTAGCCGTTTCTGCATGGCGGCGGTGAGGTGGACCATGCCATCTGCATCAATGAGAAGTGCTTCATCGATTCGCATCTTGTTTGCGGCGCTACGCCAGCCAGCATTACCTGCGATGAACACAGGCTTGGAAGATGCATCCGACAACAAGCCGGCATGTTGTCCATGTGTGATGATGGTGACGGCCTGCACGCCTTGAACGGGGTGGCCGTTGCGCGGGTCGATGAGATGGCAATAACGTTTTCCGTCCACCTCGAAGTAACGCTGATAGTCGCCCGAGGTGCCGACTGCCTCGCCATCGCGTAATTCCAACGTCGCCAACGCACCGGGTTTGCGCGGATGTTGGATGCCCACGCGCCAAGGGCGTTTTCCATGTGAGCCCAGAGCCAGCACATTGCCGCCGATGTTGATGAGCGCATCGTTGATGCCTTGCTGCTTGAGGATGGCAGCTGCGCGATCTAGCGCATAACCCTTGGCGTATCCACCGAGATCGAGCTTCACATTCTTGTTCTTGCTTTGCACTTGGGTGACCGAGATCGTCAGGTCACTCATCTGGGGATTCTCCTTCACCAGCACAGTGATTATCTTTTCATCGGGCAGTACGGCTTTGAAATCATCTGCCTGGAATCCCCAGGTCTGGATGAGGCCACCGATGGTCGGATTGAACAGACCTTCAGATTGTGATGAGAGTTGCGCTGTGTCTTGCAGCATCGCTGCTAACTCGGGAGAGACTGTTTGACGCTTGCCTTGCGCGATGGTGGCGTTCAGTGAGCTCAATTCAGAAGGTTTCCACGCGTGTAGCAAGTCATGCAGACGTTGGAACTCGTGCATCACATCGGCGATGCCCTGCATGGCGTGTGACTCTTCCACGCCATGCACGGTGACCTCGACCAGTGTGCCGAACACATAGCCCTGTTCGTGATAGATGGGTTCTTTGCCACAGGCGCTGAGCAAGAGGCTCAGCAAGAGCAACACAGCAGAGCGCATCATTCTGCCGTCAGTTCTTCCAATTCGAGGGAGGCGGCCAGCATCGCCAGTCGCGCCACCACACCGTAGGCATAGAAGCGGTTGGGCGTATCGTCAGGCGCGCAATCGGGATTGGGCAGGATGCAGCATTGTTCGAACGCCAGCGGCTCGAAACGCATGCCGGGTGCATTCAAATTCTCATCTACGCCGCGCTCGGTATGCACGCGGTAGAAACCACCGACCACGTAGCGGTCGACCATGTACACCACAGGCTCGGCGACTGCGCCGTTCAGGTCTTCAAAGGTATAGACACCCTCCTGCACCAGCACGTCTGAGACTTGCATCCCTTCTTTGACGACAGCCATCTTGTTGCGTTGCTTGCGGTTGAGGTCGCGCACTTCGCTGGCATCTTTCACCGACATGATGCCCATGCCATACGTGCCCGCATCGGCCTTCACGATGACGAAGGGATCGTGCTTCACGCCATACTCGGCATACTTGGCGCGGGTCTGTTGCAACACCAAGTCCACCTGTGCGGCCAGACATTCTTCGCCCGTGCGCTCATGGAAATTCACTTGGTTGCACACGGCGAAATAGGGGTCGATCAACCAAGGATCGATAGACAGGATCTCGGCGAAACGTTTGCTCACCTCGTGGTATGCGGCGAAATGTTTGGACTTGCGGCGCACATACCAACCGGCTGCCAATGGCGGTAACACCGTCTGTTCCAAGTTCTTCAAGATGTCCGGCGCACCGGCAGAGAGATCGTTGTTGAGCAGCACCACACAAGGATCGAAGCCTTCTACACCTAGACGATTGCCTCTGCGCTCCAACGGTTCCAGCGTGAGCGAGCTACCGTTGGCTAGTTCTAATGTGGTGGGTGCGGTGATCTCGGGTAACAGTGAACCGATGCGCACGTTCAACCCCGCCTGACGCAACATCAACGCCAACTGCGCCACGTTCTGCAGATAGAACTGGTTACGCGTGTGGTTCTCCGGGATGAGTAATACGCCGCGCGCCTCGGGGCACACTTTTTCTAAGGTGCTTTGTACGGCATGCACGCACAGCGGCAAGAATTCTGGATTGAGATTATTGAAGCCGCCGGGGAACAAATTGGTATCCACAGGCGCCAGCTTGAATCCGCTGTTGCGTAGGTCTACAGAACTATAGATGGGCGGTGTGTGCTCCTGCCATTGCGTGCGGAACCAGTGCTCGATGGTGGGCTGTGCGGTGAGGATGCGCCGCTCCAATTCCAGCAACGGGCCTTTTAATGCGGTGGTGAGATGCGGGACCATGATGTGCTCGAAGGTTGATGAGCGAGCATTCTATCTGATGCGGAGGGACAAAATGAAACCGCCCGCGCGATGAACGGCACCCCAGAAGTTAGACAAGAGCCCAATTACTGGGGTGCCGTTCACCGTGCGGGCAATATTTGCTGAAGATCAAGAAAGGCAACTGCAGATAACTAGAGCGTGTGTCGTCTGAAGTTGCCCGTAGCTTTTGATCTACCTCGATAGGCCGTTCAAGATGGCATCCTGTTTCGCTCTGGCTTTTTGATCTTCCGAAAGCATGTTGCCGATCTTGTCTTTGAGTTCGTTGGCACGATCACTTTGTCCGATGTCTTCGGACATGAGCAGGATGAGATAAGCGCGCTCTAAGTTCTGATCTACCCCATCGCCAAGCGCAAAGGCCAGTGCCATATCAACATGAGCATCTAAGTGTCCCGCTTTAGCTGCTTTATTGAGCAATTGCACGCCTTCCTTGAACTTCTTTTGCCCCATATACAACACGCCAAGCTCGTATTGTGCATCACGTTGGTTCTGTGCGACGGCTTTCAAATACCATTCCTCTGCTTTCACTTCGTCTTTGGGGACGCCCGCGCCGTTTGCATGGCAGTAAGCGATATTGCGCTGACCTAAAGCATCATTCCGTGCTTATCCGGTTTTCACAGACACCTACCAGATGTAGTGTTTCGTGATTTTACGGAGTAAAGCTCTGCGTAGGTCGGGGCAGTGACATCGCCAGCGATCCCGAGCAGGGATCGGAAGGCGTTGAAGG
>JBGSWB010000067.1:0-3345 GCA_041752675.1 Sideroxydans sp.
GAAGAGTACGAAGCACGTTTCTACCAAGAGGCAAAAGCGGCGGGGCGGCTCAGCCACCCCAACATTGTGACTATCTACGATGTGGGCCGTACGGATGACATCGCCTACATCGCGATGGAATATCTGCATGGTCGCGAGCTACGCGATATCTTGAATGATGAACGTATCCTTCCTATAGCGCAGGTGATAGATATCATTTCGCAAGTTGCCTTGGGTCTGTCTTATGCGCATGAGCACGAGATCATCCATCGCGACATCAAGCCATCTAATGTGATGGTGATCCGCGATGGTCATGTGAAGATCACGGATTTTGGTATCGCACGGATGGCTTCTGCTGCCGTTCGGACTCAAACGGGTATGGTCTTGGGTTCGCCCAAATACATGTCTCCAGAACAAGTGATGGGCAAGTTGACCGACCAACGTTCAGACATCTTCTCGCTAGGTGTGATGCTGTATGAGATGTTGACGGGGCAGGCACCTTTCATGGGGGAGAACGTCAACGCAATCATGTACCAAACACTGAATGCGTCGCCTGCAGCGCCAAGCACAATAAATGTCGATGTTCCCGAGATGCTGAATTTCATCGTCGCCAAGGCATTGGCTAAGGATTTGGATTCCCGCTATCAGAATGCACGTGATCTGGCAAACGACCTGCGTGTCTGTCGTGATTCGCTACTGCGTTCTACTTCCACTTCAGTGGTTGACTCTTCCCCGCAGAAATCGAGTCCGACTAATTTTGATATTTCAGGGGCTTTATCGAAGGATGCGAGTGAGGAATCCAATCAAGTGTCAGCTTTGGGATTGTCTACCTCGTTTGATTCGATGGAGGCAACCATGCGTCTAGCTTCTATGACCGCAAGCGAAGAAGATGTCGAAGAGTTGTCCAAAACATTTCGCATGGCTCGTCCTAGCATGGAAGATATCAACCGCGCGGCTCCTGTTCCTCGTGTCGATGTTGGCCTGAAGAGTGCATCTACTTCTCGTCCCTATAATCAATCGACCCCTCCAACCAATGGCGGCGGCTATATCCTGTTGGCAATCATCGCGCTCGTTGTGATTGGGTTGATCTCTACCATTGTGTTTTAGGGAGTACTTGCCCTATGAGTGCGAGCTTGCAGAGACATTACAAGCTGCGACCCTCTCAGTACCTCACTTTTTCCATTTGTATCATTTTCCTTTTGTCACTTGGGGTGTCATACATTCTGCCCTTTGGAATGATCGCGTACTCGGTACTCAGCCTTTTCATATTGGCAATATGTGTATTCATTTTCTTCAGAGATGCCAGGTTGAATTTGGCGAATTCCTGCGTCGCATTTCGTCTTGAAGCAAAAGACGGTATTTCGCTGATGTTGCGCGATGGACGTCATCTAGCAGGAAAGCTGGTGGCTGGGGGAGTTATCTTGCCGTTCGTTGTCTTGATCAATGTTCGCATGGAACGGGGAGGGCAGCGTAGTCTGGTGTTGCTTGGGGATAGTACGGATGCGGACAGTTTTCGACGCTTGAGGGTTTTACTGAGGTGGGGAGTTAAGCGGCAGGGGCCAAAATCGTCGGTTTAGCTTCACTCAGTGTGAGAGGGAAATCTTTACTGAAATGTAATCCCCTGCTTTCGTGCCTAGCCAGAGCGCTTTGCACGACCAAGTCTGCTGTTTGAACCAAGTTGCGCAGCTCGAGTAGGTCCGACGTCACGTGGAAATTGCGGTAGTACTCGTTGATCTCTTCGTGCAATAGTCTGATGCGATGCTGTGCACGTTGCAAACGTTTCGTGGTGCGAACGATGCCAACGTAGTCCCACATGAAGCGGCGCAATTCATCCCAGTTGTGTGAGATAACAACTAGTTCATCCGCGTCTGTGACGCGGCTCTCATCCCAAGCGGGGAGTGCGGGCACCACTTTGATTGATTTCCCTAAAATGTCTTGCGCTGCTGCATCTGAAAACACCAAACATTCGAGCAAAGAGTTGCTGGCGAGGCGATTGGCACCATGCAAACCTGTGCTGGCTGTTTCGCCGATAGCGTAGAGATTCGGTATATCGGTGCGTGCAGCAAGATCGACCATTAGTCCACCACAGGTGAAATGCATGGCTGGAACGACAGGGATGGGTTGTTTGGAAATATCGATTCCTAGACCTAAACAACGCGTGTAGATGGTCGGAAAGTGTTCTCGCAAAAAGGATTCTGGTTGGTGTGAGATATCTAAGTAGACGCAATCGATACCGCGCTTCTTCATCTCATAATCAATGGCGCGAGCCACGATATCTCGTGGAGCGAGTTCGGCGCGCTCGTCGTGCCATGGCATGAATCGCGTCCCATCAGGGAGTTTCAACAAGCCCCCTTCACCTCTGACAGCTTCGCTGATCAAGAAGGACTTAGCATGAGGGTGGTAGAGACAGGTTGGATGGAACTGCATGAACTCCATATTGGATACGCGGCATCCAGCACGCCATCCCATGGCGATGCCATCGCCCGTGGCGGTATCTGGATTGGTCGTGTACAGATAGACCTTGCCGGCACCGCCCGTCGCCAAAACTGTGTTGTCTGCGGAGATGGTGCGGACATCTCCTGATGATGAATCGAGTACGTAAGCGCCTAGGCAGCGTTGTTCTGCCATGCCTATCTTCTTTCCAGTGATGAGGTCGACTGCGATGTGGTGCTCCAACACGGTGACGTTGGGATGTGCCAGCACCTTTTCAGAGAGCGTCTGCTGTACGGCCTTCCCAGTCGCATCTGCTGCATGGATGATGCGGCGGTGGCTGTGTCCACCTTCACGTGTCAGGTGGTAATCGCTGCCCCCATTTTCGTCCTTGGAGAAAGGCACGCCTTGCTCGATCAGCCAGTTCACAGCAGTTGCACCGCGCTCGACCACGAATCGGGTGGTCACGGGGTCGCACAGGCCACCGCCTGCCGTTTGGGTGTCTTTGATGTGTTCTTCGTGGCTATCTTCAGGTCTGAGTACGGCGGCGATGCCGCCTTGAGCCCAAGCACTGGCACCATCCAACAGGTTCTTTTTGGTGACGATACCGACTTTTTGATGGTCGGCAAGTTTCAATGCCAGTGATAGTCCGGCGAGTCCGCTACCGATGATGAGAGTGTCAAAGCGCAACACGTTGCTGAGAGTGGGTGACTGAGATTGATGTGACTATAGCAAATCTAGGCATTCCAATCGGATAAATGAACTAATTTTTTCTGTCGTTGTCCATCCGCGCGTTACGGGCAAGGCTGACGATATGCACCCGTCCGGTTATACTGGACAGCCACGTAAGGTGGCTAATATTCATAAGACCGGGAAACGGAATGGGTGACAGGGAGGTCGATCAACAGTTGGTGGAGCGCGCGCAACGCGGCGATA
>JBGSWB010000068.1:0-3648 GCA_041752675.1 Sideroxydans sp.
GTGACGTATTTCATCTCGGCACGCAGATACAACACCTCTTCGATTGGTACAAGGATGACTTTACCGCGCTCATGCACCGAGAGATGGGTACGCGCTTCGGGCATGAGTTCCTGCAACACTTCGGTGCGGATGGGAACGGCATCGCGCGCGCGCGACAAGGCCTCGAACAAGCGACCCAACCGGATAGGTTTGAGCAGGTAGTCGATGGCGCGCTGTTCGAAAGCTTGCACGGCGTAAGTATCGTAGGCCGTGGTGAAGATGATGACAGGCGGCTGTTCGAGTTTGTTCAGGTGACGCGCCAGTTCGATACCTGTCATCTGCGGCATGCGAATGTCCATCAGTACGACTTCCGCATGCACCTCGGCGAGTTTGTCCAAGGTTTCTTGACCATTGCTCGCCTCACCCACCACCTGCAGAGAGAGTTGCACATCACAATCGGCTAGCAGATCTTTCAAGCGAGCACGCGCAGGCGCTTCGTCATCGACGATGAAGATGCTCAAAGGCAGGATAACGGCGTCGTTACTCATAGCGTCTCCGTCACATAGGGGATGAGGATGTGCACACTGTAATAGCCTGCGTCACGTTCGACTTGGTAATCTGCTTCCACATCGAACAACAGTGACAGCCGTTCACGGATGTTGGAGAGCGCCATCTTATGACCTGCATCATGCGGCTTGCCTGTGGGCGACACGGGATTGCCGACTTGCAGGTGCAGCTCTTTATCTTCGCGATATATCCTCACCTCGATCACGCCCCCATCGGTCAATGGTTCGATGCCGTGATACACAGCGTTCTCTAGCAGGGGCTGCAACACCAGCGGCGGAATGAGTGCGTCGGGCGGCATCTTGTCGGTGTTCCATTGCACTTGCAGGCGTTCACCTAGGCGTAGCTGTTCCAGCGCCAGATATTGACGCGCCAGTGCGATCTCTTTGCTCAACTCGACCAATTCGTGCGGTTCGCTCATCGCCATGCGGAACAAATCAGACATGTCTTCCAGTGCGGTCTCCGCGCGCTTAGGGTCGGCGCGCACGATGGCGAGCACGGCGTTGATGCTATTGAACAGGAAGTGCGGGCGGATACGCGCTTGCAGAGCTTGCAAGCGTGCGGCTTGCCGAGCGGGAGACAACGCCAAGGCGCGCCAGCGGAAGTAGCTCAACAGTAGCAGGATGACGATGGCACTTTCCAGCACGTGGCGAATATAGCGGAACGAGCCGACATCGCTTTGCGAGGCGAACAGCTCGCCACCCATGACATCCAAGCCAAACGTGACCAAAGCGATGAGTACGACGATGACAGCGGTGGCTTGCCAATAGGGCAATTTGGCAAACAAGGGGGCAAGTGCATATAACAAGAGCAGCGAGGTGAGTAACACGGGTTGCAACAAGGCCGAACCATAGAGCAACTGCTGCAATAGGTCCGGGAAAGTATCGGCTTGGGTGAGCGCCACGAACAGCGCGATGGCGTTCACCAACAGGATGGCGCGCAACACGGTTCCCAGATTACGGAAGTTGGGTAGCAACGTGGGCGTAATGATTTGATTTATACTGCTCATCCGTTTCATCGCGTATTTATTTAGGGTCACACCCTCATCCCAACCTTCTCCCAGCGGGAGAAGGGACAACCGCCACGCATCCGCGTGGATTTGTTGGTAAGAGTGGGCACTCATTCTGGACAAGACATGGCTACGATGCAAGACAATCAAACATGGTCGGGACGTTTCAACGAGCCCGTGGCTGAACTGGTGAAGCGTTATACCGCTTCGGTGGATTTCGACAAACGCTTGGCGTTGTTCGACATCCAAGGTTCTTTGGCTCACGCGCAGATGCTCGCCCACTGCGACATCATCAGCGCACAAGACCTGAAAGACATCCAGCGCGGCTTAGCGCAGATCGAGAACGAGGTCATCAACGGTGAGTTCGTATGGCAGCTCGATCTGGAAGACGTACACCTGAATATCGAGAAGCGCCTGACCACCTTGGTCGGTGACGCGGGCAAGCGCCTGCACACAGGTCGTTCACGTAACGACCAAGTAGCGACCGACATCCGCTTGTATCTGCGCAGCTCTATCGACGACATCGTGAGCTTGCTCAAAGCCCTGCAAGTCTCGTTGCTCGATTTGGCACAACCGCACACGCATACCATCATGCCCGGCTTCACTCATTTGCAAGTGGCGCAACCAGTGAGCTTCGCGCATCACTTGATGGCTTACTTCGAGATGTGCCAGCGTGATGTGGAGCGCTTCAACGATGCACGTCGTCGCGTGAATCGTCTGCCCTTGGGCGCTGCCGCATTGGCAGGCACTAGCTATCCCATCAATCGTGAATTGGTGGCAGAGATTTTGGGCTTCGAGTCCGTGTGCCAGAACTCATTAGATGCCGTGTCCGACCGCGACTTCGCCATCGAATTCACCGCCGCTGCAGCCCTGACGATGACGCATCTGTCACGTCTGTCGGAAGAATTGATCTTGTGGATGAGCCCACGCTTCGGTTTCATCGATATCGCGGATCGCTTCTGCACCGGCTCGTCAATCATGCCGCAGAAGAAGAACCCCGACGTACCTGAACTGGTGCGCGGCAAGACAGGTCGTGTGAACGGCAATCTGGTCGCTTTGCTCACATTGATGAAAGGTCAGCCGCTGGCCTACAACAAAGATAACCAAGAAGACAAAGAACCGCTGTTCGATACAGTGGATACGCTGACGATGACCTTGCGCATCTACGCCGACATGATGCGCGGCATAACGGTGAAGCCGGATGCGATGCGCAGTGCGGCGTTGCAGGGTTACGCCACAGCGACCGATCTAGCCGACTATCTAGTGAAGAAGGGTTTGCCCTTCCGTGATGCCCACGAAGCCGTTGCCTTGGCGGTGCGTTTCGCTGAACAACGTAAATTGGACTTGGCAGAACTCAAACTGGAAGAGTTGCAACAGTTCTCCCAGCTCATCACGAACGACATCTACGCTGTACTGACGCTGGAAGGTTCACTTGCTGCACGCAACCACACGGGCGGTACAGCTCCGCAACAGGTGGAAGCCGCCGTCGCTCGCGCTCGCAAACACCTCTCCGCCTAAATCGCAGGCAAAAAAATGGGCCATCTTGCGACGGCCCAGAATAGGAGGAGAGTATGAAAGATCGAGTTGGTTACAACTCAAAGCTCACAACTCAGGGGCGATTGTAGGAGTCTGAATCCGCTTTGCATATATGCCAAACGGCCTATACCTAGGTCTATATCTCCCCAAATATCCTCTATATCTTATTGTCCAACTTATTGATTTATTGAGAGTCAGCAAAAACACCGCCTGTGACTCGTTCTATGCCTGCTATATCTTTTTCAGAAAATACCTTAATAAAACCGCGCTGAATCAGCAGATCGCGCACCGATCCAGCCTGGTCGTAGCCATGCTCCAACAATAGCCAACCATTCGAAGCAAGGTATTGCGGCGCGGCACTGATGATGCGACGGATATCGTCCAAGCCATCCGTCCCTGAAGCCAGCGCAGAGAGTGGATCAAAACGCAGGTCACCTTGTGAGAGATGAATGTCACCAGATGCGATGTAGGGCGGATTGGAAACAATTAGATCGAAGCGCTGACCATTGAGTGCGGAGAACCAATCGCTTTGCATGAAGCGCACATTAGGAATATCCAAT
>JBGSWB010000069.1:0-4701 GCA_041752675.1 Sideroxydans sp.
TGCCTTTTCTTCTGGCGCTGCGTCGATCTGGTCATATGCCTTGGCTTCGCCACCGAATTTCTTCGACAACACCATGGTGATCGCCGCTGTCAATGTGGTCTTGCCGTGGTCAACGTGGCCAATCGTGCCTACGTTCACGTGGGGTTTGCTACGTTCAAATTTGCTCTTTGCCATGATTGATTTCTCCGACTAGTCTTAAATTCGTAAATTATTTTTTATTACTCATAATCGCTTCAGCGACGCTCTTGGGTGCTTCTGTGTAGTGCTTGAACTCCATGGTGTATGTCGCACGACCTTGGGTCGCAGAACGCAACGACGTCGAGTAACCAAACATCTCAGACAGCGGCACTTCAGCCTTGACGGTCTTACCACCACCGATCATATCATCCATGCCTTGCACCATGCCGCGACGAGAGGACAAGTCACCCATCACCGTGCCGGTGTAGTCTTCTGGCGTCTCCACCTCAACCGACATCATTGGCTCCAGCAACACTGGGCTCGCCTTGCGCATACCATCCTTGAATGCCATCGAAGCCGCCATCTTGAAGGCGTTTTCGTTGGAGTCAACATCATGGTAAGAACCGTCGAACAAAGTGACCTTCACATCGACAACAGGGAAGCCAGCCAACACGCCGCTAGGCAATGACTCGCGCAAACCCTTTTCAACGGCTGGGATGAATTCGCGCGGAACCGTACCACCCTTGATCGCATCAATGAACTCGAAACCCTTACCTGTTTCGTTCGGCTCCATCTTGATCCACACGTGACCGAATTGACCACGACCACCGGTTTGCTTGGCGTACTTACCTTCGACTTCGACAGGCTTACGAATCGCTTCGCGATAAGCAACTTGCGGCGCACCTACGTTGGCCTCAACGCCGAATTCGCGCTTCATACGATCGACCAGAATCTCCAGATGCAACTCACCCATACCAGACATGATGGTCTGACCAGATTCCTCATCGGTACGAATACGGAACGAAGGATCCTCAGCAGCCAAACGCCCCAACGCGATACCCATCTTCTCTTGGTCGACTTTAGTCTTTGGCTCAACCGCAACGTGGATGACTGGCTCAGGGAATACCATGCGCTCAAGGATGATAGGTTTGTTTACATCACACAGTGATTCGCCCGTGGTAACGTCCTTCAAACCGATACAAGCAGCGATGTCGCCCGCCAAGATCTCGTCCACTTCCATGCGATCATTCGCATGCATCTGTACGATACGACCGATACGCTCTTTTTTGCCACGAATCGGGTTGTAGACCGTATCACCCTTCTTCAGTACACCAGAATAGACGCGCACGAAGGTCAATTGGCCAACGAAGGGGTCTGTCATCAGCTTGAATGCCAATGCGGAGAAGCTTTCGTTGTCATCCGCTTTACGAGTGATGTGCTCACCGGTTTCCGTCTCACCTGTAACGTCAGGGATGTCCACTGGTGAAGGCAAGAACATGATGACCGCATCCAACATACGTTGAACACCCTTGTTCTTGAACGCAGAGCCGCACAACATCGGCTGTATCTCACAAGCGATGGTACGTGTGCGAATACCGAAGATTATTTGCTCTTCAGTGAGGTCGCCGTTTTCCAGATATTGATTCATCAGATCTTCAGATGCCTCAGCGGCAGTCTCGACCATCTTTGCGCGCCACTCATTAGCAGTCGCCACCAGATCAGCAGGAATCTCTTGGTACTCGAACTTCATACCTTGAGAAGCTTCATCCCAGATGATCGCTCTCATCTTGATCAGATCCACAACACCCGTGAAACCTTCTTCTGCACCGATAGGGATCACCAACGGAACTGGATTGGCACGCAGACGAGTTTGCATCTGAGTAACGACCTTGAAGAAATTTGCACCAGTACGGTCCATCTTGTTGACGAACGCCAAACGTGGAACCTTGTATTTGTTAGCCTGACGCCAAACCGTCTCAGACTGTGGCTGCACGCCACCAACCGCGCAATACACCATACAAGCGCCATCCAATACACGCATCGAACGCTCGACTTCGATCGTGAAGTCAACGTGCCCTGGCGTATCGATGATGTTGAAACGATGCTCCGGATAGGAGCTGTCCATCCCCTTCCAGAAGCAGGTCGTGGCAGCGGAAGTAATGGTGATGCCGCGCTCTTGCTCTTGCTCCATCCAGTCCATCGTGGCCGCACCATCGTGCACCTCACCGATCTTATGGCTCACACCTGTATAGAACAGGATGCGCTCGGTAGTGGTTGTCTTACCCGCATCAATGTGCGCACTGATGCCGATGTTGCGATAGCGGTCGATTGGTGTTTTGCGTGCCACGATAAATTACCTAAATGAATATTCTTATTAGAAACGGAAGTGCGAGAACGCCTTGTTAGCGTCAGCCATGCGGTGAACTTCTTCACGCTTCTTGACCGCACCACCACGACCTTCGGAAGCATCGATCAGCTCGCCGGCCAAACGCATGCCCATGGACTTCTCACCACGCTTACGCGCGAACTCTTTCAACCAACGCATCGCCAAAGCCATACGACGGGAAGGACGCACTTCTACTGGCACCTGATAGTTGGCACCACCGACGCGACGGCTCTTCACTTCGACTTGAGGCTTGGCATTGTTGATAGCCAGATTGAACACCTCGATCGGGTCTTTGCCACTCTTTTTGGCAACTTGCTCCAGCGCGCCATAAAGGATGCGCTCAGCAACCGATTTCTTACCCGCTGTCATCAACACGTTGACGAACTTGGACAGGTCTTGGTTGCCGAATTTTGGATCGGGAAGGACTTCGCGCTTGGGGACTTCTCTGCGTCTTGGCATATCTATACCTCAGTTATATCTGTAATTCGGAATTACGCTTTTTTCGGGCGCTTCGCACCGTACTTGGAGCGAGACTGCTTACGATCCTTCACGCCAGCCGTATCCAAGCTGCCGCGCACCATGTGGTAACGCACACCTGGCAAGTCCTTCACACGACCACCGCGCAACAAGACGACGCTGTGCTCTTGCAAGTTATGCCCCTCACCACCGATGTAGGAAATGACCTCAAAACCGTTAGTCAGGCGCACTTTCGCGACCTTACGCAAGGCAGAGTTCGGCTTTTTCGGTGTCGTTGTATACACACGGGTACAAACGCCGCGTTTTTGCGGACTTCCCGCAAGCGCAGGGACCTTGCTCTTGATGACTTCCGTCGTACGAGGCTTGCGCACTAACTGGTTGATAGTTGGCATTATTTATCTTCGCTTCCTGAAAACTTGGTTATTTAAACGTTACTTTTTCAATACAAAACTGCTCAAAACCGGCATTCGGGCTACGCTGAACAGAAATGCGCGGACTAAAAAGACCGCGCATTCTATTGATGTAGCCTATGCCTGTCAAGACAACTAGACGCCTTCTTGCGCTTCTGTCGTGCTTTCCACTGTGGCTGATACTGAAGTTGCTACCACATCCAAGCCTAAACGCTGCTTGCGGCGCAGTACGTGGTAAGCCAAGCCGGTACCGGCTGGGATCAAACGACCCACGATTACGTTCTCTTTCAGACCGCGCAACTCGTCCTTCTTGCCCATGATGGCTGCTTCGGTCAACACGCGAGTCGTCTCTTGGAAAGACGCAGCGGAGATGAACGAATCGGTAGACAAGGAAGCCTTGGTGATACCCAGCAACATGTACTGGAAGGTCGCCGGCTCTTTGCCCATCGCTACGACGCGCTCGTTCTCTTGCAACAACTCGGCACGCTCGACCTGCTCTTTTGGAATGAAGGTCGTATCACCTTCATCCACGATCGCCACACGACGCAACATCTGACGCACGATGACTTCGATGTGCTTGTCGTTGATCTTCACGCCTTGCAAACGATAGACGTCCTGCACTTCGTCGGTGATGTAACGTGCCAGCGCTTCGATACCCAGCAAACGCAGGATGTCGTGCGGATCAGCTGGACCGTCCACGATCATTTCGCCTTGATTCACGACTTGGCCGTCGTGTACCAATACATGCTTGTCCTTAGGGATCAAGAACTCATGTGGCGTACCCGTCGTGTCGGTGATGACCAGACGTTGTTTACCCTTGGTCTCTTTACCGAACGATGCGGTACCCGTGACTTCAGCCAACATACCTGCATCTTTAGGCGAGCGTGCTTCGAACAACTCAGCGACGCGCGGCAGACCACCGGTGATGTCACGTGTCTTCGAGCTTTCTTGCGGGATACGTGCCAGCACGTCACCTACGCCCACTTGCATGCCATCTTCTACCGTGATGATGGAGCCGACTTGGAATGTGACAGAAATAGCCGTTTCAGTTCCAGCGAGCTTGATCTCTTGACCCTTATCGTCCAACAGACGAACCAGAGGACGCACCCCCTTGCCGGATGTAGCGCGCTTAGGATCGATGACGACCAAGGTAGACAGACCTGTGACTTCATCGATCTGCTTAGCGACAGTAGAGCCTTCTTCGATATTCTCGAAACGCACCTTACCGGCGTATTCAGTGACGATAGGACGTGTATGCGGATCCCAAGTCGCCAATACCACACCCGCCTTGACGGTTGCACCTTCACGCTCGGTCAGGTTGGCGCCGTAAGGCACCTTGTGACGCTCGCGCTCGCGACCGTGATCGTCGGTGACCATAATCTCGCCGGAACGCGCCACGACCACCAGTTCGCCGCGTGCCGTGGTGACGGTACGCATGTTCGGGCTGTACTTGATGAGTCCGTTCGACTT
>JBGSWB010000070.1:0-5493 GCA_041752675.1 Sideroxydans sp.
TTTCTGGAAACTGTTAAGCCCCCGCATGAACAAACCGTGAAGCACTGCCTCTTATTTTTACGTTGGGCATCATGAAAGTCACCTGTTCGAAACGCGACGCCGCAGTCAGGCAACTCGATGTAGCCATTGGTTTGCTGTTGACCGATGGCGACCCTCTGGCTGTTCGGACACTGGCGGGAGCGGCTTATGGCATCTTGGCCGACATTGCGGAAGATCAGAAGCACGGCTCTTCTTGGCGAACTAAAATCATTGAAGACTCTGGCCTGAGTGAGAAAGAGACCCTCCGAGTCCTAAATTCCGCCCAGAACTACTTAAAACACGCTGACAGAGACCCAACATCGTTCCTGTCGTTCGACGAGGAAGAAAACGACCACTTGATATTCGTGGCCTCAATTGAGTGCGGTGGTATTGGCCACCCGCTCTCCTTTTCCATACAGGCATTTCAAATCTGGTACCTCGCGCTATATCCCGAAAAGATCGGCCACGATACGCAACCCGTGAAGATAGCCAAGAACGCGTTTCCAGGTCTTGCTATGAAAGACCGCCCTCACCAATTAACTCTTGGACATCAGTTTCTCGAGAGAGTCTTGGAGCACAAGGGGCTGCTGTGAACATTCCTATGCCGCCCAACCCATCCGTCAACTGCCGCCCAACCCATCCGTCAACCGCAATGAATTGATGAACAAGAAATCTACTCTACCACCTCTGGATTCGAGGCTCAGCACTCGATGGAGCAACACATGACTGCACCACACAAACCTCGGGTAGGTCTTGCGCTGGGCAGTGGTTCTGCACGTGGCTGGGCGCATATCGGCGTTATTCGCGCGCTTGAGGAAGCTGGCGTTCGTCCGGATATCGTGTGCGGCACTTCCATAGGCGCACTGGTGGGCGCGGCCTACGCGACAGGTGAGCTGGAGCGCTTGGAGAACTGGGTACTTGGCTTGGACATCGGCGACGTGGTCGGACTCGCCGACGTGAGCTTGAGTTCGGGTTTGCTCAAGGGTGATCGCCTGATGCAATTCTTCCGCAGCAATTTCGCGGATAGTCCAATCGAACAACTTCAAATTCCCTTTGGCGCGGTCGCAACTTCATTGCAGACAGGCGCGGAAGTTTGGCTGCGCAGCGGCTCGACGCTGGAAGCCGTACGCGCCTCTATTGCCCTGCCCGGGATATTCACGCCCGTGCGCTGGGAAGGTTCGCTGCTGGTGGATGGTGGTCTGGCCAACCCTGTGCCGGTATCGCTCGCTCGTGCGATGGGAGCGGACGTTGTGATCGCAGTCGACCTCGGCTCCGACATTCTGGGACGCCGTTTCCGCACTGCTGCTGCGCCGGATGCGTCAACCTCCCGTCCGCAGTGGATGCTCAAGTTGCGCGAGAACCTCGCCGCGCTCGCGCCCGAGAAATCTTCCGATGAGCCACCGATGCCTTCGATGCTGGATGTTCTGAGCACCAGCATGGACATCGTACAGGTGAGGATCGCGCGCAGCCGCTTGGCTGGCGAACCACCTGAGGTTCTTGTGTCACCTCGGTTGGCGAGCCTGCGCCTGTTCGACTTCCACCGCGCCAAGGAAGCCATCGAGGAAGGTCGCCGAGCGGTGGAACGCGTTGCACACAATCTTGCTGGGCTTAACGATCAAGCATCGTGAGCCAGCGTCAGGTGTAACAAGCCGGTCCTTCAGCGGATGATCCTTATTGCGCCTTTCGATTTTCGACCACCTTACACAGTGGCATCTTCTCCGACAGGCCGCCGGTCTGGATGGTGGTGTGCAAGGCGCAACTGTCGTAGCCGTTCTCGCGCAGACGCTGTTCGATGGCGCCGCCAACAAAAAAGCCGCACCGGAAGATCGGTGCGGCTTTGTCGCGGCGCATGTGCGGCTTATTGCACGATCTGATCTATCTTCAGGTTCACGCCCTTTGTACCGGGACGCAGTGGCTGGCTCAATCCTTGTGCATCACCTGTTTCCGGCATCGCCGTGCCTGATCTTGAGATGCGTGCGACGACCACGACCTTGTCAAAGGAAGACAGCGTCATCTGCGGCTGCATCGCCATGCTGTCATCCAATTCGAAAGTGATCGGCAGATCTCGCACTTGTTTGCGCAAGATCGCAAGTGGCATCTTCGGTCCCTCAGCCGCACGTGCCAACACGAACACGGTGTCATCTGGACTGTACTTTCCCTTCAGCGAATCGCTCAAAGTGACTTTGCCGGTGATGCGTTCTTTTCCACTAGCGGCTGGCTGAACAGGCGGCGCGATCTGTTCCAACGCCATCGGTGCTTTACCCCCTTTGATATGCGACATCATCTGACGCGCTTCTGCAAGACCGCCTTCGATCATCTTGGCATCTTCGCTATCAGCGGGCAGCAAGCTGCGCAGTCTTTCCCAATGCTTGATAGCCGCCGCAAAGTCGCCGCGCTCCATCGCTGCTGAGCCAGCTAGCGCCAAACCCTTCATGCTGTCCGGGTCCATCTTCAGTGTTTTGTTGATGAGGTCGGTCGGTTTGCCACGCAAGCTCTGCCCTTGTGCCATCGCTAGTGCATCGGCGTAGTCCGCCCATATCCACGCTTCGTCAGAGATGTATTGAGTCAGATTCTCGTAGGCTTTGGCAGAATCTGCGAAACGTTCCGCTTCCATATAGGCACGCGCCAACAGCAAGAGGGACTCACCATCAGCCGGATTGGCTTCTACTTTTTGCTCCAAAGCACTAATGGAAGTACCTCCACCCACCGAGCTCATTTCACTCATGCCACCGTGCCCAGCACGATTGGAGAATGCATCCAGATTACCAACTTGCGTGTATAGACCGACAGCCATGATCGGCAACAACACTGACAGGGCGATCGCCAATTTCTTATACGGGCTGCGGGGTGTCTCTACTTCTGTGACTTCCCTCACCTCTTCTAATACGCGGCTCTGTAGCTCACTCTTACCTTGCTCGTGCAGATCAGCCGAGAGCAAGCCATTCTTCAGATCAACATCCATCTCGTTGATCTGGTCGCGCAATATCTCAAGGTTGGCCGCATCACGCGCAACGGCGTTGCTTCTTACCGTTCCGCGCCACAGTGGGATGGCGACAAAAAGGATTGCGATGAGCGAGAGCACCGCACAAGTGATCCAGAATAAAGTCATTTATTTTCTTCTTTCAGTAGATTGGCTGCGTGCGCTTGCGCTTCGGATGTCAAAGCGACTTCTTTTTGGACGATCGCACTACGTTTGCGCAATTGGAAGAAAAGCACCACGATACCGAGGAACAGGAAAACGAAAGGTGCAGCCCACAAAGGCATGGTCTCTTTATCGACAGGCGGATCGAACAGCACTGATTTTCCGAAACGTTCTACCAGCATGTCCAATATCTCTTGGTCACTGGCGCCCGCTTTCATCTTGTCGCGCATGATCTGGCGCACATCGTTCGACCAATCTGAATGTGAGCTGGAGACCGCCTCACTCTGGCACACCAAGCAGCGTACCTTCTCAGCCAAGTCGATCATGCGTCTTTCCATCACTGGATCTTCGGCTAAGTCCTTTGCCTCGCCTGCATAAGCGAAAGTGGGTAATACCAACAACAGTGCGATCAAGAAGTTCTTCATTTTTTATTCAGCTCCGCAACGAGGGGCAAGATACGGTCACGCAGATTCTGCGGGGTCACTGCACCGATGATCTTGTCGCGAATGACGCCCTGCTTATCGAT
Organism: Sideroxydans sp.; assembly: GCA_041752675.1. Classification (GTDB taxonomy): domain Bacteria; phylum Pseudomonadota; class Gammaproteobacteria; order Burkholderiales; family Gallionellaceae; genus Sideroxyarcus. The sequence continues at coordinate 3,687 of JBGSWB010000070.1, forward strand.
GACGTAGGTCTCGGGAACGCCATACACACCATAGTCGAAACCGACTTTTCCATCGGCATCAAAAATGGTCAACGCATAAGGGTCGCCAGATTTGCGTAGCACAGCCAAACCATCTTCACGTTTGTCTTTGTAGTTCAGTCCCAAGACAGGAACGATATTTTTGGTTGATAAATCCATCAACACAGGATGTTCGTCCTTGCATGCGCCACACCATGAAGCCCACACGTTCAGTAGCCAGACCTGTCCCTTCATGTCTTCCGTGGTGAACTGCTTCTTCGTGTCATACAGCAGTGGCAAGCTGAACACAGGTGCAGGTTTGTCGATCAACGGTGAAGGCACTTCCCTTGGATCACGTCCGAGGCCGATGTACAAGAATACCGACAATACGACGAACACCACGAATGGCAATATGAAACGCATCATGCTGTTGCCTCCTTCCCTGCTTCACTCTTAACCGATTTTCCTTGGATACGATAACGACGATCCGTGATCGCCAAGATACCGCCCAGTGCCATCAGGAAACAGCCCGCCCATATCCAATCGACGAAAGGTTTGATGTACACACGCACCGCCCACGCTTCACTGTCGGGAATAGGCTCCCCCAAGGAGACGTACAGATCACGTAGCAATCCGGTACGGATAGCTGCTTCCGTCATCGGCATACCAGAAGCGTTGTATTGACGTTTTTCGGGATTCAACTCGGTCATGAACTTGCCGTCCTTGCTCACGCTGACACGACCTTGTGCGGCAACGTAGTTAGCCCCCTGCACCTCGGTCACACCATCGAAGCGGAACTCGTAACCACCCGCCTGCACGGTGTCACCCACATTCATAAGTACATCGCGCTCTGTCTCGTAGCCCTTCACCATGGTCACACCGATGATGAACACGGCGATACCGAGGTGGGCGAGCTGCATGCCATAGTAGCTGCGTGTCGGTGTCTTAAAGCGTTGCATCAAAGTGCCTTCACTACCCATGCGACGACGCAGATCGAGTGCGCCCGTGATGATGAGCCAAGCGGCCAACAGCAAGCCCAGTGCGATCATGGATGTCCACTTGCCCAACACCAATGGCAACAACAGCGCGATGGCGATGCTGGCACCCAGAGCCCAACGGATACGTTGCCAGATGTCAGGCAGGCTCGCCTGCTTCCAACGTGCGATAGGCCCCAAGCCCATCATCATCACCATCGGGATCATCAGAGGAACGAACACCGCATTGAAGTAAGGGGCGCCAACCGACAACTTGCCGTAACCGAGCGCATCCATGAACAAGGGGTACAAGGTACCCAAGAACACGGAGGCAGCTGCCACGGATAACAAGACGTTGTTAGTGAGCAGCATGGTCTCGCGCGAGACTAGCTCGAACTTGCCACCCAGACCGATCTTAGGCGCACGCCATGCGAACAGCAGCAGCGATGCACCGATGACGATGACCAAGAACGACAGGATGAAGACACCACGCTTAGGGTCAGTGGCGAAAGCGTGCACCGATGTCAGCACACCGGAACGTACCAAGAACGTACCCAACAAAGACAAGGAGAATGCAGAGATAGCCAACAACATCGTCCAGCTCTTGAAGGCACCGCGCTTCTCAGTCACTGCGAGCGAGTGAATCAATGCCGTGCCAACCAACCAAGGCATGAAAGAGGCGTTCTCGACCGGATCCCAGAACCACCAGCCGCCCCAACCCAATTCGTAATACGCCCACCAGCTACCCAATGCGATACCGATGGTCATGAACACCCAAGCGACCGTCGTCCACGGACGCGACCAACGCGCCCAAGTGGAATCCAGTTTCCCGCCCA
>JBGSWB010000071.1:0-2899 GCA_041752675.1 Sideroxydans sp.
ACTTTGGTGAAACGCTTCTCCGAGACGCGTCGCTCCCACCCTCTGAACGATGGGGTGCGTACGCTACCTGAGTGCGTGGCGCATGAGCGTGAACTGCTTGCCGATATCTCAGAACTAGCTCATCACATCGACACCACTGAACTCGGTGCAAATGCCTTGCGTGCGTGGGTGAAAGATTTCATCTGTCTCGACCGCGCACGTCTCACTTTGCTGTTTCAATCTTTCGGCTTCAAGCATGGCATCCCACTGGATGCCGACTTGGTGTTCGATGTACGTTGTCTACCTAATCCCCACTACGATCCAGAACTGCGTCCACTCACTGGACGCGATGCGCCTGTGGCGCTTTTCTTGGAAGAGACGCCACTTGCACAAAAGATGTTCGATGACGTGCGCAGCTTCGTAGAGAATTGGCTACCAAGCTACATCGCCGACAACCGCAGTTACCTGACGGTCGCAATCGGCTGTACTGGCGGGCAACATCGCTCGGTCTATCTCGCAGAACGTCTCTCTCGCCATTTCGCTTCACAACAGCAGGTGTTGGTGCGCCATCGTGAGCTCGTATGAATCGTTCCTCTCATCGATCAAAGCAGGTGATTGGCTGACGTTCCTGCTCGGCTGCACCTGCGTCATCCTATTCACACTCAAACTTTGGAACGGCGACCTCGCCGACCGCGCCATCATCCGCAGCGGCGGTAAGATATTCAAAGAAGTCCCTCTATCCCGCAACTTACAGATCGAAGTGCCCGGCCCTCTGGGCATCAGCGTCATCACCATCGAGAAACGCAAAGCACGTATCAGCAGCGACCCCAGCCCACGACAATATTGCGTGCGCCAAGGTTGGCTTCAGCAGGCGGGAGAGATCGCGATTTGTTTACCAAATGAAGTGAGTGTCGAACTGACAGGCAGTGCCAAGAAATATGACAGCCTCAACTATTAAGTTAGCCACCACATCGGAGGACCACCACATCGCCAAGATGGCGGCGGTTGCACTCGGCCTTACTGTGCTGGAGAGTGCCATTCCCTCGCCGCTACCCGGTGTAAAACCAGGACTAGCCAACATCATCACGCTCATCGTATTGGCACGATACGGCTGGCGCGCTGCAGTATGGGTGTCGCTGTTGCGGGTGGTTGCAGGCAGTCTGCTTTTCGGCAACTTCCTAGCACCGGGATTTTTCTTGAGCTTGAGCGGAGCACTTTGCAGCCTCACTGCATTAGCCGTAAGCATGCACTTACCTCAACGTTGGTTCAGAGCGGTGACACACAGCATCTTCGCCGCCTTCGCCCATATCGCTGGGCAGATGATGGTGGTCTATCTATGGCTCATCCCGCACAGCGGCATCGCCTATCTCATCCCAATCTTCGCCACTGCCGCCTTGGTGTTCGGTACAGTGAATGGATTGATCGCGGCGCGATTCATGGATAATGACGATAAACCCGACACGGAACGACAAGCATGAAAACGATAACGTTAGCGCTCACTGGCGCATCCGGCCTCCCTTACGGCATGCGACTCTTGGAGACGCTCATACAAAGTGGTCAGCGAGTGCATCTGGTGTACACCCAAGCCGCGCAGATCGTCGCCAAGCAAGAGCTGAACTTCACGCTGCCTACCCGTCCACAAGATGCGGAACGGATGTTCGCCGAACGCTTCGGGAAATTCAGTGGCGAGCTAAAAGTGTTCGGCATCCAAGATTGGTATGCGCCGATGGCATCCGGCTCCAACCCGGGTGACGCGATGGTGGTGTGTCCTTGCACCATGGGTACGTTAGGCAAGATCGCCGGCGGCATCAGTGACGATCTTATCTGCCGCGCCGCTGATGTGATGCTCAAGGAAAAGCGCACATTGATACTCTCGCCACGCGAGATGCCCTTCTCTGCTATCCACCTAGAGAACATGCTCAAACTCTCACATGCCGGCGCCGTCATCATGCCGCCAAACCCCGGCTTCTATCACCATCCACAGAGCGTGCAAGACATCGTGGACTTTGTGGTGGCGCGCATTCTTGACCATCTGGGAGTGGAGCAAGAGCTGATGAAGAAGTGGGGAGAGTGATTCAACCCGGTTGTAAGCACCACACATTCTGACTTCAACTTTGGTGGCGAATTTTTTCTAACATCGTCCTCACTGGTGTCGGTATCGCCGCTCCCAACGCCTCTTCCAAATCCAGCCAAACACTACCTGCTTGCGCTACTTGCAAAGACTTACGTGCAAGCTGGATCTTCAACGGTATGATGTGCAGTTTGAAATGCGTGAAGATATGAGTGAAAGTCTCTAGTCGTACACCTTCACTCGCATCCATCCCATTTCGCATGAACCACTCCTTTGCTGCGACCTCATCGTCGAACTGTGGCGGACACCACAAGCCTCCCCAGATGCCGCTACTCGGGCGTTTCTCTAGCAGGATGTCGTTGCCGTGCATGAGCAACAGAAATACAGCGTGCCTTTCTGGTACCGATTTTTTAGGACGCGGCGTTGGCAGTTGGCTGATGCGCTCAGTCTGCAATGCGACACAATCCGATTGCACAGGGCACAACACACATTTGGGTTTGCTACGAGTACAGATGGTTGCGCCCATATCCATCAACGCTTGCGTATAGGTTGCCACCTCATCTCTTGGAAGCAACGCTTCCGCCTGCAGCCACAACCGCGCTTCGACCTTTTTCAATCCCGCCCAACCTTCGACCCCGCAATATCTCGCGAGGACACGCTTCACGTTGCCATCCAATATCGCACGTCGTTGATGCAAAGCGAGCGCGCAGATAGCTGCTGCGGTAGAGCGTCCGATGCCGGGTAGTTCAAGGATATCTTCAAATTTTTGCGGGAAGTCGCCGTCGAACTTTTCGACGATGATGCGTGCGGCTTTATGCAGATTGCGTCCGCGTGCGTAGTAGCCGAGGC
>JBGSWB010000072.1:0-16146 GCA_041752675.1 Sideroxydans sp.
TCAGTTTACGGGTCTGTTCAGTGACAGAAACCACAGATTTAGCCACCTTGTGTAGGCGAGGGTCGGGATACTGAAGAATAGGTAGAAGAGCCATAAATGCTTGCCAACTGAAGAGACTACATGCAGAATTTAAACAGGTGCGCAAACTTTGCACCGCATTTCTTTACTTTGCTGGGGTTTTCCATGCGCAAGATTATATCGCTGATTTGTCTCCTGTTGCCCATCCTTGCTAACGCTGACGAGGTACAGATACGCGAAGATGCGCCTGATCGCCACATCGTCGTCAAGGGAGACACCCTGTGGGACATCTCCGCAAAATTCTTCAAAGACCCATGGAAATGGCCTGAGATCTGGGCACTTAACAAACAGGACATCAAGGACCCACATTGGATATATCCGGGAAATGTGGTCTATCTAGACCGTCGCTCAGGTACTCTTTCAACGACCCCACCTTCTGGTGACACAACTTCAACTGCCACACAGACCTCTGATGTCGCACCAGCTAATGACATAGAGAAGTTTTCTCCCAAAGTTCGCGTGGTCGGTCAGAACAGCGAAGCGATTCCTGCTATCCCGCTGAACATCGTCAGTTCTTTCTTGAGCAGGCCTCTCGTTGTCGAGGGAGAAGATTTGGAATCCGCTCCGACGCTCGTTGGTACTTACGAGCAACGCACTTTACTTTCCTCCAACGACATCGCTTATGCAAAAGACCTGCCCTCGGACAAAGGGGTGCAATGGCAGATCTATCGTCCTAGCGTGACCTTTATTGATCCCGATACGGATGAAGAATTGGGGCAAGAGGTCTTGTATCTGGGTGATGCGACTGCCGAAAAATTCGGCGACCCCAGTACCATGCGCATCACCAAGTCTGTCCTAGAGATTAACAAAGGCGATTACTTCGCTCAGGCTGCATCTGGTTACTCCGCGAATTTTCTGCCACATGCGCCCAGCACCAATATCAACGCCAAGGTCATCTCGATCTACGGCGGTGTTGAGCAAGCAGGACAACGTGCCGTCATCACTTTGAACAAAGGACAGCGCGACGGCATCGAAGTGGGACACGTACTAGGCATCTATCAAAAAGGCGAAGTGATCAAGACCAAAGGTTGGTTCACGCCAAACGTTGTGTTGCCCGATATGCGTTACGGCTTGGTAATGGTGTTCCGTGTATTCAACAAGGTGTCGTATGCCTTGGTGATGGAAACCAAATTGCCTGTTCAATTGCTGGATCGCGCAAGCACCCCAGAGTAAATGTCGCTAGACGCTTCTCTCGCGTCCTGGCTCAAACTCACCCAGATATCAGGGCTAGGTAACGAAGGTCTGCGGCGCTTGCTGCAAGCCTTCGGTTCACCCGATGCCGTTCTCGATGCCTCTACCTCATCTCTCTCACAGCATGTAAAACTAGCCGTTGCAAAGGCGATCAAGGAAGAGTTCGACACTTCTCTTCTTGATGTCACTGCTGCTTGGCTGACCGACCCGCTCAATCGCATCATCACACTCGCGGATGTTGAATATCCGCAAGCACTATTGAACATCTCCGATCCACCCTTGCTCTTGTACGTAAAAGGAAGGCTAGACTTATTGAATGTGCGCTCACTGGCTATCGTGGGTAGTCGCCATTCGACCGCACAAGGCGTGCGCAACGCCGAAGCCTTTGCCAAGGCCGCCTCTGAATCGGGCTTGTGTATCGTCAGCGGCATGGCACACGGCATCGACGCGGCTGCCCACAAAGGCGGTTTGCAGGGAAGGGGCTCCAGCGTCGCAGTAGTCGGCACAGGGCTGGATAAAGTCTATCCTGCCGCCAATCGCGAACTTGCCCACCAGCTCGCGCAACACGGAACCATCATTTCCGAATTCCCCTTGGGAACGCCGCCGCTTGCCGCCAACTTCCCGCGTCGTAATCGCATCATCAGCGGCTTGAGCGAGGGCTGTCTGGTGGTTGAGGCATCGTTACAAAGTGGCTCACTCATCACCGCCCGCATGGCATTAGAGCAGGGCAGGGAAGTGTTCGCCATTCCGGGCTCCATCCATTCGCCGCAATCCAAGGGCTGCCATGCACTCATCAAACAAGGCGCGAAGTTGGTGGAGAGCGCGCAGGACATCTTGGAAGAGTTCGGTTTCGCCATGAATGCCTCAAAAGTTGGTGCGACACCTGAACATCCGCTCCTCACGCACCTTGGCTACGACGCGACCGATATCGAGACCCTGTCACAGCGTAGTGGCTTGACGATATCGGAGCTATCCGCCATCCTGTTGCAACTTGAGCTGGATGGGCTGATTGCGACCTTACCCGGCGGGCTTTATCAACAAATCTCTTAGAAAACCCCCTTATGTTCGATATCTTGTTGTTTTTGTTCGAAAGTTATTTTGATGCGGGAAGTTATCCCGAACCCAATCGCCTCTCGGCGAAACTCACTGCCGCTGGTTTTGAAGAAGAAGACATCAACCAAGCGTTGACGTGGCTTTCGGGGTTACGCGAACTCTCAGAGGCCACTTATCCTGAGAGCATCAATCACAGCGGTCTGCGTTGTTATACCGATTACGAGGCCGAGCGCATGAGCGAGGAGGGGTTGCGTTTCATCGCCTTCTGGGAGCACAACAAGATCATCACCCCCATCGAGCGCGAGATGATCATTGACCGCGTGGTCGCTTTGGGACGCGACAAATTGTCGGTCGATAAAGTCAAACTCATCGCCTTGATGGTTCTCTGGAACCAACATGAAGACCTCGATCCGATGCTGATCGAAGACCTGCTCACTCCGACCGACGCGGCACAAATACACTAATCCCAAATGGCAAAGAACCTTCTCATCGTCGAGTCTCCTGCCAAGGCTAAGACACTCAAAAAATATCTTGGCAAAGACTTCGAGGTGTTGGCCTCGTATGGTCACGTACGCGACCTTATTCCCAAGAACGGCGCCGTCGATACCGAAAACGGCTACACCATGAATTACGAGACCATCGCGCGTAACAGCAAACACGTCGATGCCATCGCCAAAGCTGCCGCCGAAGCCGATACCATCCTGCTCGCGCCTGACCCGGATAGGGAAGGGGAGGCCATCGCTTGGCATATCTCCGAAATCTTGAAAGGTAAGCGCGCACTCAAGGGAAAAACCATGAAGCGCGTGGTCTTCTACGAGATCACCCAGTCTGCCGTGCAAGAAGCGGTCACTCACCCACGCGAGATATCTATGCCACTGGTGAATGCCCAACAAGCGCGCAGAGCCTTGGATTATCTGGTCGGTTTCAACCTGTCTCCGTTGCTATGGCGCAAGATACGACCTGGCCTGTCGGCAGGCCGTGTGCAAAGCCCCGCGCTGCGCCTTATCGTCGAGCGCGAGCTGGAGATAGAGAAGTTCAAGAGCCAAGAATACTGGTCTGTGCATCTGGATAGTCAGAAGAACAGCACCCCCTTCAAAGCCAAGCTGTTTCAGTTCCAAGGTAAGAAGCTAGATCAACTAAGCATCGGCAGTCAGCAGGAATACGACACCATCCATGCCAAATTGGCGGATGCCAAATTGCCACCTAAAGTCGTACGCGTAGAAAAGAAGGGCAAGCAACGTAACCCTGCTGCGCCGTTCACAACCTCTACCTTGCAACAGGAAGCCGTGCGCAAGCTGGGCATGACTTCAGACCGCACCATGCGCACCGCTCAGTCCTTGTATGAAGGCGTCGATATCGGTGGTCAGACCATCGGCCTCATCACTTACATGCGTACCGACTCGCTGACCTTGGCGAATGAAGCGGTGGCAGAGATCCGTAGCTATATCGGCGACAATTTCGCCTCCGATTACCTGCCGAGCAAGCAGCCCACTTACAAGAGCAAATCGAAGAACGCGCAGGAAGCGCATGAAGCGATTCGCCCTACCTCCGTCTTGCGTACGCCAGAAAGCCTGCGCGACCATCTCACCATCGACCAGATGCGCCTTTACGAGATGGTTTGGAAGCGCACGCTCGCCTCGCAGATGGCGCCCGCGCGCTTCGATACTGTCAGTGTCGATATCCGCTTGAGTAGCGACGACACCCTGTCCCGCGCCAGCGGCCAGACCTTGGTGTTCCCAGGCTTCATCGGTGTGTACATGGAAGACGTAGACGATGCCGAAGAAGAGGACAGCGCAAAGTTACCTCCGTTGGTCGAGGGTGACGTGTTACCTGTAGATAAGCTCTACGGTGAACAACACTTCACCCAGCCGCCTCCACGCTTCTCTGAAGCCAGCTTGGTCAAGGCGCTGGAAGAGTACGGCATCGGTCGTCCTTCCACTTACGCCACCATCATCTCCACCTTGCAGGCACGCGAATACGCCACGCTGGACAAGAAACGCTTCATGCCAACTGACGTGGGCCGCGTCGTCATCAAGTTCCTCAACGAGCACTTCACGCGCTATGTGGACTATGGCTTCACCGCCAACCTCGAAGACGAGCTCGATGATGTCTCCGAAGGCAAGCGCGATTGGATACCCGTGCTGGACGAGTTCTGGAAGGGCTTCAACAAACTCATCATCGATAAAAAAGATGTTGATCGCCCCGGCACCGAGATATTGGAAGAAGCCTGCCCCAAGTGCGGCAAACCGCTTTCCAAACGTCTTGGCAAGCGCGGCAGCTTCATCGGTTGCACCGGCTATCCCGAGTGCGATTTCACCCGCAGCTTGGGTGGCGAAGAAGATGCGGGCGAAGCTCGCAAAGAGCTGGGCAACCACCCCGAGACTCAACAGCTAGTGCTGTTGTTACGCGGCCCTTACGGCCCTTACGTGCAGTTAGGCGAAGTGGTTGAGGGCGAGAAAACCAAGCCCAAGCGCGTGTCTTGGCCTAAAGAATTGCCACTGGAACAAGCCGATCTCGCCCATGCTTTGAAGCTGCTTTCCCTGCCGCGTGACCTTGGATTGCACCCCGAATCCGGCAAGAAAGTCATCGTCAACATCGGACGTTTCGGCCCCTACATCGGCCATGACGGCAAGTTCAAATCCATCCCGCGCAGCGACAGCATCTTCGACATCGCGCTAGATAGAGCCGTAGAACTGTTAGCGCAAGCCAAGACCGGCGGTAACACCGTGTTGCGCACCTTGGGCGAACATCCTGATGACAAGGCTCCCGTCGAGATCTGTAGCGGTCGCTACGGCCCTTACGCCCGCCACGGCAAGGTGAACGCCACTTTGCCCAAGGACGTGACGCCGGAAGCTGTGACAATGGAAGAAGCCTTAGAATTGATCGCCGCCAAAGCCGCGAAGGGTGGGACGGGTAAGGCCAAAGTTGCGAGGAAACCAGCAGCCAAGAAACCTTCTGCAAAGAAAGCAGTAGCTAAAACTACCAAAGCAAAAGCTGCTGCGAAACCCAAGACAACGGTGAAGAAGGCAACAACGAAAACTGCGGCGGAAAAACCAGCGGTCAAGAAAACTACCAAGACGATGACGGCAAAAACAGTTACCAAAAAAGTCGCCGCTAAACCTGCTACGAAAAAACTGGCAGCCAAGAAGACCACCAAAAAGTAATTCGACCCCCTCAAATCCGTTCGTGCTGAGCTTGTCGAAGCATGAACGGATTTGCCTTACCCAACCCCTTACCGACGCCCTGAAAATCGTTTGTAGCGCGTTTTGAGTGGCTCACACTGGAAAGCTTGTCGCTATTGGCTTTCGTGAAGCATTGCGATAGAAAGCCTTCCTTCCTATCGCGCCTTGCTACGTCCCCTTTTTTGGGCTTTGAAAATACACTGGAACAGAAAATCTTAGGCTTTGTGTAGTCTGGTTTTCGTTTGAAGAATCAATCTCTGCCGAAATGCTTGCTTTCACGATTGTGATAATGGGAGCAGAAATTTCCCCTTCACCTTTTTGATTTTTTGATTCCGATGCAGAAACTTGAATCGAAAACTCAATCATCTGTGGTTGGATTTGCGCCTGCCCTTCGACGTGACCAGGCGCTATCCAATGTGGGGCCTGCTGTTGGGCAGCATGAACGGCATTCGTAATATCTAACAAGGTTTGCTTTACGAAATCATGCAGTCGTATGCTCATCTTTTTCTTTCAACCAAGAGATGGTTACACATCCAAATTCTTCACACCCAACGCATTCTGCTCAATGAACGCTCTGCGCGGCTCGACTACATCACCCATCAAGGTTGTGAAAATCTCATCTGCGCCGATGGCATCTTCGATACGCACGCGTAGCAGGATGCGGTTCTTCACATCCATGGTGGTTTCCCACAGTTGCTCGGGGTTCATCTCGCCCAAGCCTTTGTAACGCTGGATGCCGACGCCTTTTTTAGCTTCTTCCAACAGCCATTCGACGCCTTGTTTGAAGCTGCCCACGCCACGCTTCTGGTCACCACGAGTGACGTAAGCGGTGGGGGAGATAAGGCCGTTCAGGGCATCGGCGGTCTGGCGAATCTGTGTGTAGTCTCCGCTCTCTAGGAACTCTTTGTCCAGATAGCTCAAGGAGTAGTTGCCGTGGAATATCTTTTCCAGACGCAGGCGCAAGTCGCCATTCTCGTCCGATTCAACCTCGGCTTTGATGACACCACCACAGGCTTCTTGTAGCAGTTTGGCGCTCTTCTGGGCTTGGGTTGCATCGTTCAGCGACAGGGTAGGCAGGACGAGCAGGGCATGGCTGGCTTCGGGCGCGATGAAGTGGGAGAGGCGGTCAATGACGGCTTCAGCCAAGAAGTATTGTTTGGCGATCTCGCCCAGCGCTTCGCCTTGGATAGGTGTGGCGTCCAGTGCGGGGTAGAACGCAGCGCCATCCAGCGCGGCACCCAGCATATAGTTCTTAAGCTCGTGTTCGTCTTTGAGGTAGCGCTCGTCCTTGCCCTTTTTGATCTTGAACAGCGGGGGCTGGGCGATGTACACATGGCCGCGCTCGATGAGCTCGGGCATCTGACGGTAGAAGAAGGTGAGCAGCAGAGTGCGGATGTGTGCGCCGTCCACGTCCGCGTCGGTCATGATGATGATGCGGTGGTAGCGCAGTTTTTCGGCGTTGTATTCCTCTTTGCCGATGCCGGTGCCCAGCACGGTGATGAGGATGGCGATCTCTTGCGAGGCGATGAGCTTCTCGAAACGCGCTTTTTCTACGTTAAGAATCTTACCTTTGAGTGGCAAGATAGCTTGGAACTTACGGTCGCGGCCTTGCTTGGCAGAGCCGCCAGCGGAGTCACCCTCGACCAGATACAGCTCAGACATGGCGGGGTCTTTTTCTTGGCAATCCGCCAATTTACCGGGCAGACCGATGCCGTCCAAGATGCCTTTACGGCGTGTCAATTCACGGGCTTTGCGGGCTGCGTCACGCGCACGAGCTGCTTCGATGATCTTGCCGCAAATGATCTTAGCGTCGATCGGGTTCTCCAGCAGAAAGTCGGCCAATTTCTGTGCGACGACTTCTTGCACGGCGGGCTGAACCTCGCTGGAAACTAGCTTGTCTTTTGTTTGTGAAGAGAATTTTGGGTCTGGCACTTTGACGGAAAGCACGCAAGTCAAGCCTTCGCGCATGTCGTCGCCGGTGGTATCGACCTTGGCTTTTTTCGCCAATTCGTTGTCTTCGATGTATTTATTGATGACGCGAGTCATAGCCATACGCAAGCCAGTCATGTGCGTGCCGCCGTCGCGTTGCGGGATGTTGTTGGTGAAACACTGCACGACTTCGGAGTAGCTGTCGTTCCACTGCATGGCGACATCAACTGTGATGTTCTCTTTTTCACCGGTCGCTTGGAAGCTCTTGGGGTGCAGCACCGTCTTGTTCTTGTTCATGTACTCGACGAAGCCGCGTACACCACCGGAATAGGCAAAGTTCTCGCCCTTGCCAGTGCGTTGATCGACCAACTCGATCTTCACGCCGTTATTCAGGAATGAGAGTTCGCGTAGGCGCTTGGCCAGTATCTCGTAATGGAATTCGACATTGCCGAAGATCTCTTTGTCGGCCAAAAAATGGACTTCGGTGCCACGCTTCTGACTTTCTCCCAACTGACGCATAGGTGAGACTTCAACCCCGTTTTGCTGTTCGATGAGACGATCTTTTACCGCACCACAGATAAACTCTATACCAAATTTTTTTCCATCGCGGTAGGTCGTTAGTTTTAGCCATTCTGACAAACCATTGACGCAAGAAACACCCACTCCATGCAATCCACCAGATACTTTGTAGCTGTTTTGATTGAACTTTCCACCCGCGTGCAACACAGTCAGCACGATTTCAGCAGCAGAACGCTTAGGTTCATGCTTGTCGTCGAATTTAATACCAATAGGAATTCCACGCCCGTTGTCTGTTACTGAAATTGAATTGTCGCCGTGAATGATGACCTTAATGTCGTCGCAATGACCAGCTAAGGATTCATCGATAGCGTTATCCACCACCTCGAACACCATATGATGTAAACCTGTTCCATCAGAGGTGTCGCCGATGTACATCCCTGGACGTTTACGTACCGCCTCTAAACCTTCTAGTTGTTGGATGCTCGATTCGTCGTAATTCTCGCTCATTGGTTTTCTTTCTGTTTCACGTGGAACATTAAATACGCATTGGCATCACGACATACTTATAGTCGCTTTGCTCTGGGATGGTGATCAACAAGCTGCTGTTTTGATCACCAAAGGATAGGGTGACGTTAACACTATTGATATTGTTGATACCTTCAAGTAAGTAGTTCACATTAAAGCCTATATCCAACGCAGCACCTTGGTAGTCCGTCTCGATATCTTCCTGTGCTTCTTCTTGCTCGCTATTGCTACTGATGATCTGCAGGTTTTTTTCAGTCAACAATAAACGCACACCACGGAATTTCTCATTGGAAAGGATCGCTGCTCGTTGTAGTGCTTGCAGGATGATCACTCGGTTGAGTGTTAGGTTGTTGGTGTGATTAGGAATGACGCGGGTGTAATCAGGGAATTTTCCATCAATCACTTTAGAGGTGAGTACGATGTCTGCAAAAGTGACACGTACTTGTTTCTCTGCCAACTCTAATTCCAACTTATCTTCTGAATCAGCCAGGAGTTTCAACAACTCATTGACCGTCTTGCGGGAGAGGATGACTTCCTTCTTAGGGTGTTGTGTCGCCAGTTTTTCGGCGATGTATGCCAAACGGTGTCCGTCTGTTGCGATCAGTTTGATCGAATCACCTTCAATGACCAACAACACTCCATTCAGGTAATAACGGATATCTTGCTGAGCCATCGCATGTTGAACCGAACCCAATAGGCGTTTTAGTTTTCCTTGCTCGATCTCGATCTTGACCGAACCTGCCAATTGTTCCGTCAGACTAGGAAAGTCTTGGGCTGGTAATGTCTGCAAGCTGAAACGGCTTTTGTTGGCTTTGACTAGTAGTTTACTTTCGTTGGTGTCCAGACTGATGGTGCTTTCATCCGGAATCGCTCTCAATATCTCTTGTAGCTTCTTAGCAGAGATAGTGATGGATTCTAGGCCACCCGTGGTTTGAAGTTCTGTCTTTAGTTGTGCCTCGATCTGTATTTCCAAGTCAGTCGTGACAAACCTTACGCCTTCAGCGTTCTTTTTCAGAAGTACGTTTGAAAGAATGGGAAGTGGTTGCTTACGTTCCACGATACCAACAACCGCTTGTAGAGGTTTTAGTAGGTCGTTTCGGCTGATCTGTTTAATAAACATATGTATTTATCCTTAAATACTTAATAACAATAATAAGGCCAACTAAATCTGTGAGTAACTCAATAAAACCTATTTAATCAATTTGCTGAATCATTATTAACTTGTTACCAGTAACCTTATTTACTTGTGAATAACATGTGCACTTCTTTTGCTACTTCTACTAAAACCCTAGTTATCTACAAAACACCAACAGTCTTAAGTGACTTATCCCCGAAGCGTTTGGTGTAATAGATTGAAGTCTGCTTCGATTGAGGTGTCAGTATTCCTTAACGACTCGATCGTCTTACAGGCATGAAGAACCGTCGTATGGTCCCTACCTCCAAAAGCATTCCCTATCTCTGGAAGGCTAAGTTGGGTCAACTCACGCGCCAAACTCATCGCGATCTGCCTTGGTCGTGCGATAACACGGGTGCGCTTCTTTGATAGAAGATCGACTATCTTCAAGCGATAGAAGTCAGCAACCGTCTTTTGAATGTTTTCGATAGTGACTTGTTTGTTCTGTGCAGCGAGAAGGTCGCGCAAAGCTTCTTTAGCTAATTCGATGGATATCGTGCGCTTATGGAAGCGCGCATAAGCTTCGATACGATTCAAAGCACCTTCGAGTTCACGTATGTTGGAGCGAACATGTTTAGCAATGAAAAAGGCAACATCTTCACTGATAGGCGTTCCACTAATAGCTGACTTTTGTAACAGGATGGCGACACGCATCTCTAGGCCGGGAGGTTCTATAGCGACAGTCAAACCACAAGTGAAACGAGAGGTTAGTCTAGGCTCAAT
This sequence comes from Sideroxydans sp., assembly GCA_041752675.1. Taxonomy (GTDB): domain Bacteria; phylum Pseudomonadota; class Gammaproteobacteria; order Burkholderiales; family Gallionellaceae; genus Sideroxyarcus. Next base: position 10,375 of record JBGSWB010000072.1, read on the forward strand.
GCCGGATATCTCTTTTGGAAAGGTGTCGCAAGTGATAACGACTTGTTTGTTGGTGTCGATCAATGAGTTCAATGTATAAAAGAACTCTTGTTGGGTGCCAGGTTTTTCAGCAATAAACTGAATATCATCAATCAACAACAGATCGAGCGAGTTGTAATATTGTTTGAACTCATCGAAGCTCTTGGTTTGAAAAGCTTTTACTACGCCAGAGACGTAGTTGGTAGCATGAACGTAGCAGATCTTGGCTTGTGGATTCTCTTTTGCTACGAGGTTGCCAATAGATTGGAGTAAGTGGGTCTTGCCTAGGCCAACACCGCCATAGATAAACAATGGGTTGTATGCAGTTCCTGGTTTTTCAGCGACTTGCAACCCTGCGGCATGCGCAAGTTGGTTAGCCTTACCTGTCACAAAGGTGTCAAAAGTCAGCTGTGTATTCAGTTTGCTGGTGGTCTTGGGTGCTTTGATGACGATAGGAGCATCGACAGTTTTAGGTACAGGCGCTTCTGCAGTTTGTTTCTCAGAAGACCTCTTTTCGATTCGAAGCTCGATCTCAGGTGTCGCATGAAAGAAAGAGGCTGCTCGTTTTGAAATCTCAGGAAGGAATCGATCTTGGATGATGCGCAAGGTAAAACTATTAGGCGCAGTAAGGATCAGGCGATTGCCGTCCACCTCAAATATTAAGGGTTTGATCCAAGAATTGTATTGTTGAAGCGGCAGCTGCTCTTTGAAGAAGCGCTGGCAACTACCGGATAAACCCTGAGCTGACATAAAGGCATACTGTGAAAATCGATTAACCCAAGCATTCTACAAGCTCCCAGAAAAGTTATCCACAACATAAATTAGGCTTGACAGAAAGACCGCAACCGATTGTAATCGCGCGCTTTTCAATTCAGCCAACAAAGGAATAAATCATGAAGCGTACCTTCCAACCATCAGTTGTAAAAAGAAAACGCACCCACGGCTTTTTGGTTCGTATGAAGACCAAAGGCGGTCGTGCTGTGATCGCAGCTCGTCGTGCAAAGGGCCGCGTACGCCTTGGCGTGTAAGCCAGTAAAGGCTTTTGTATTTCCTCGACGTTATAGATTGACGCGTCGAGAGGGCTTTTCGCGGATATTGCAGCAGAGAGCTCAAACATCCAATTGGTTTGCCCTGCATTCTCAACCAAACGCAGAATCTTGCGCTAGGTTGGGCATATCGGTCAGTAAGCGAATCGTCCCAAGTGCAGTAAATCGCAACAGAATCAAACGTTTGATCCGTGAAAGTTTTCGCGTACGAGAGAACAAGGTAGTCGCTCGCGATATTGTGGTTCGTTTACGCAAGCCTTTAGGTAAGCAAGATAAAACACAGGCACGCACTATTTTGGCTGAGATGTTGAGCAAGGCGCTGGCTACACAATGAAGCGGATCCTCTTATTGACGGTTCGCGGCTACCAGCGGTTCATCAGCCCGATGTCCCCGCCATCATGTCGTTTCACCCCATCGTGTTCGCAGTATTCTTACGAAGCCATCTCCAAGTACGGCATCATCAAAGGAGTTTGGATGAGCATAAAGCGGGTAGGGCGTTGTAACCCTTGGAATCTGGGTGGATACGATCCCATCCCTTAGTAAATAACAGGTGACACAAATGGATATGCGACGGTTATTCTTGTTCTTGATCTTTTCGTTCTCTCTCGTCGTTTTGTGGGGAGAATGGACGCGCCAGAACCAGCCTGTCCAGCCAGTTGCTGCATCTAAAGACCCATCAGCTCCCCCAGTAGCTACGGTCGCTGTGCCACAAACCGTCGCTACAGCCGCCTCTGTGGAAGCGCCAAAAGCCCCTACTGGCAAGACGATCTCTGTCACTACCGATACGCTAAAGGTCGAGATCAATTCGGCTGGCGGCAACATCGAGCGCCTCGATCTTTTAAAGCATCGCACCGCTAACGACCAGACGAAATCCATCGTTATGATGCAACGCCAAGGAGGTCAAACCTATTTGGCGCAATCTGGTTTATTGGGCAAAGGCCTACCCACCCACAACGCCGAGTTTCAATCTGATGTGAGTGAGTACTCCTTGGCCGAGGGCAAGGACAGCGTCGAGGTCAAGCTTTCAGCTTTGAATACCGAGGGTGCACGCGTAACCAAGACCTATACCTTCCATCGCGCAAGCTACCTTGTCGATGTGGCGTACGAGATCGAGAACAAAGGTGTCAGCGCCATTACACCTTCAGCCTACTTCCAGCTGGTTCGTGATTCCTCTTTGCCAGAAGGTGCCTCTGCTTTTATTCCTACTTATACTGGGGCGGCGGTCTATACCGACCTAGAGAAGTACCTAAAGATCGAGTTTTCTGAGATTGAGAAAAACAAAGTGGTGCTTCCCAAAGGCCCAGACAACGGCTGGATAGGCATGGTGCAGCATTACTTCGTATCGGCTTGGTTGCCACAAGGCAAGACGGTTCGCGAGTTCTATACAAAGCATCTAGACGGAAATCTCTTCTCCGTCGGCGTGATTTTGCCTATTGCAAGCATCGAACCTAACCAGACCGCCCGCATATCGACACCGCTTTATGTTGGCCCAGCCAAAAGCAAGCTGGATGAGGTTGCGCCAGGATTGGGCCTGACGGTGGATTACGGCATATTCACCGTGTTTGCAGCCCCATTGTTCTGGCTGATGTCCTTCTTGAACGATTGGGTGGGTAACTGGGGCGTAGCGATCGTCTTGCTGACCGTGTTGATCAAGTTGGCGTTCTTCCCGCTCTCTGCTGCCAGCTATCGCTCAATGGCGAAGATGCGCGTGGTAGCGCCCAAATTGGAATTGATCAAGAAGCAATATGGTGATGACCGCGAACGCCTAAACAAAGCCATGATGGACCTCTACAAGACAGAGAAGATCAATCCTTTGGGTGGCTGTCTACCCGTGCTTATTCAAATCCCCGTGTTCATTGGTTTGTATTGGGCCATCTTGGAAAGCGTAGAGCTGCGTCATGCGCCGTTCTTTGGCTGGATCACCGACTTGTCCGCAACTGACCCATACTTCATCTTGCCCATCATCATGGGTGCAAGCATGATCATTCAGTCGAAACTGAACCCAGTACCGACCGATCCTATCCAAGCCAAAGTGATGCAGATTATGCCGATCGCATTCAGCGTCGTGTTTTTCTTCTTCCCCGTCGGCTTGGTGTTGTACTCATTGGTGAACAACATCTTGTCCATTGGTCAGCAGTGGTACATCAATCGTGGCGCAGATGCTTCTCAAAAAGGCGTCACAAAAGCCTGACAATATCACCGCCATTGCGACCGGAAGTGGTCGCGGTGGTATCGGTGTCGTACGCATCTCTGGGCGCGGCCTAGCTGAGGTAGGTGTATCGCTCACAGGACGTCAACTCCCCCCGCGATTTGCAGTCTACACCCCATTTCTTGCATCAGATCAGTCAGTTATCGATCAAGGCATCGCCTTGTTTTTTCCTGCGCCACACTCTTACACCGGTGAAGAGGTGTTGGAACTACAAGGACATGGCGGCCCAGCCGTGCTGCAATTGTTGTTGCAACGCTGCTTGGAGCTAGGGACTCGTCTAGCGCAACCTGGGGAATTCACCCAACGCGCATTCTTGAACGACAAGATGGACTTGGCTCAAGCTGAAAGCGTCTCTGACCTGATCGAGGCAACCACCCAACAGGCCGCCAGAAGTGCAGTCCGATCCATGCAGGGGGAGTTCTCCAAGGCCATACAAGCGGTCGTAGCCAAACTTATCGATCTACGCATGTTGGTCGAGGCGACCTTGGACTTTCCTGAGGAAGACGGCATCGCTACTGTAGAAAGGGCGCGACTCGAAGGAAAGTTGGCCCAGATCCAAGCCGAATTGGCACACATTGAGACGCTCGCTAAACAAGGCAGCATCCTGCGAGAAGGCGCTCAGGTGGTCTTGGTGGGTGCGCCGAACGTGGGCAAATCCAGCTTGCTTAACCGCTTGGCAGGGGAAGAGGTTGCCTTGGTGAGTGAGATTGCTGGAACCACCCGCGACGCGATCCGTCAATCCTTGCAGCTCAATGGCGTCCCACTGCACATCATTGACACCGCTGGGTTGCGCGAGACGGAGGATATCGTGGAACGTATGGGTATCGCTCGTACCCAACAGAACATCGAACGTGCAGACTTGATATTGGTGCTTTTTGATGAATCCAACCCAAACACCTTCGCTGAGGTCGCACCCATCCTTGATCGACTGCCTTTGGGTATTCCTCGCCTGTTCGTCCACAACAAGATAGATGTGGCGACACAAGCTTCTTCTATCGTTCAAGACGACCACCTTTATGTTTCCGCCAAAACAGGTTTTGGCATAGAAGCGCTTCAAAATAAGATATTGAATACGATAGGCTGGCACCAAGAAGCTGGCGTATTCATGGCGCGCGAGCGCCATTTGGTCGCTATCGCCACAGCCAAACAGCATTTTTCATTGGCTGCCGAGCACATCGAGATGCACGAACTCTTGGCTGAAGAGTTGCGCTACGCGCAGACCGCCTTGAACGAAATCACAGGCGAATTTGTAGCCGATGACTTGTTGGGGGAGATATTTAGCCGCTTCTGTATTGGTAAATAATAACTGTTTCACGTGAAACAATCGGTTTTGTAATCCAATCAGCCTGTTGTAAGATGCGCGTCCTTTTTCACTGGCCGCATAATGGATTTTCCCGACAAATTCGATGTGATCGTGGTGGGTGGTGGGCATGCTGGCACTGAGGCGGCGCTTGCCAGCGCACGTGCGGGTAGCAAAACCTTATTGCTCAGCCATAACATCGAAACGCTCGGACAGATGTCGTGCAACCCTTCTATTGGAGGCATCGGCAAAGGTCATCTCGTCAAAGAAGTCGATGCGCTTGGCGGCGCGATGGCGGCGGCGACAGACGAAGGCGGAATCCAATTCCGCATCCTGAATTCCAGTAAAGGTCCGGCAGTACGTGCGACGCGTGCGCAGGCTGACCGCATCCTTTATAAGCAAGCTATTCGCAGCCGTTTGGAAAACCAGCCTAATCTGTGGTTGTTCCAACAAGCAGTCGATGATCTGACGGTCGAGAACGGGCGGGTAAGTGGTGTTGTGACCCAGCTGGGATTGCGTTTCTCGGCGCGTAGTGTGGTATTGACCACAGGTACTTTCTTGGCAGGATTGATCCATGTTGGGCAAGCTAACTATCAAGCGGGTAGGGCGGGTGATCCGCCAGCGCTGAGTCTGGCGCACCGACTGCGGGAGTTGTCGTTACCTGTAGGTAGGCTTAAAACAGGTACGCCACCTAGAATAGATGGGCGCACCATCGACTATTCGGTGATGCAAGAGCAACACGGCGACGACCCTGTTCCGGTGTTCTCTTTCATGGGAAGCGCCAAGCAACACCCACGTCAATTACCTTGCTGGATCACAGAAACCAATCAACGTACCCACGACATCATTCGTGGTGGTCTAGACCGATCCCCTTTGTTCACCGGTGTGATCGAAGGGGTAGGGCCGCGTTACTGTCCTTCCATTGAAGACAAGATCACTCGCTTCGCCGATAAAGCGTCACATCAGATATTCTTGGAGCCAGAAGGGCTGACCACGCACGAGGTCTATCCCAATGGCGTCTCCACTAGCCTGCCGTTTGATGTGCAGTTGGATCTGATCCGCTCTATCAAGGGCCTAGAGAACGCTCACATATTGCGTCCTGGCTATGCCATCGAATATGACTATTTCGATCCGCGCGGGTTGAAGAGCTCTTTAGAGACCAAGGCTATCGATGGATTGTTCTTTGCTGGGCAGATCAA
>JBGSWB010000073.1:0-3569 GCA_041752675.1 Sideroxydans sp.
AGGCATAACCCAGCCCCACCACCGCCACGATGAATCCGATAGAACCCCACGAGCGGATGCGCCCGTAATGTGCCGTGTTGTTGCCCAGATAGCTCAGCGTCGTCGCTTCCACTAAGGGCATGGAAGCACTCCAGAAGAAGCTCATCAGCGACAACACCAAGAACAGCCCCCAGAAACTGGTGGTGAGAAATACCCCAAAATAGAACACTGCACTCAAGGTCGCCGCCACCTGCACCACCAACAGTCGCTGCCCCGTATGGTCAGCCAACCAACCCCAGACGTTCGGGGCGATCATGCGCATCACCGGCTGGATCGACATCAAGATGGCGATCTCGATGGGCGTGAAATGGATGGATTGCAGATACAGGCTCCAATAGGGAGAGAACATCCCTACGAAGGCGTAATAGAAAAAATAGAAACCGGCGATGCGCCAGTGGTAGTTCTTTGTGGGGTACATAACAGACGGGCTTCGAATCGGCTCGCATTATGTCATGCGACGATAAATTTTCACTTTGGCTCTTGAAATCGCCAAGCGCACCCCAATTTGGCACAAGTCGAAATCAGGAGAGCAACATGGAACAGAACGATACACCCCAAACCGAACAAGCCGCCGCACCCGCAGAAACCATGCCCAGCATGGAAGAGATGCTGAAGGCAGCCGAACTCAAGGCGCAGGAACACTACGATGCTTGGATGTATGCCAAAGCCGAAGGCGAGAACATCCGCCGCCGTGCAGCCGAAGATGTGAGCAAGGCGCAGAAGTTCGCCGTGGAGCGCTTCTCAAACGAGATGCTGGCCGTCAAAGACAGCTTGGAAGCCGGCATGGCGGTGCAGACCGACAATATCGAGAGCTTCAAGAGCGGCATGGAGCTGACCCTGAAGCAACTCTCCAGCGTGTTCGACAAGTTCAATATCAAAGAGATCAACCCAGTAGGCGAGAAGCTCGACCCACACAAACACCAAGCCATCGGCATGCTGGAAAGCGAGCAAGAGCCGAACACCGTGGTGAGTGTGATGCAAAAGGGCTATAGCCTGAATGACCGCATCATGCGTCCGGCGCTGGTGATGGTAGCCAAAGCAAAAGAATAAGTAGCACTTGAAATATACAGCGCCGCCCTGATGTTAGGCGGCAAGCAACAAAAGCATCCAACCAATTTTAGAATTCAACTGAAAGGAAAGCATCATGGGAAAAATCATCGGTATCGACTTGGGCACCACGAACTCTTGCGTGGCCGTCATGGAAAATGGCAAGACCAAAGTGATCGAGAACGCGGAAGGCGCTCGTACCACCCCGTCCATCATCGCCTACATGGAAGATGGTGAAGTGCTGGTGGGCGCGCCTGCCAAACGTCAAGCCGTGACCAACCCAAAGAACACCCTGTACGGCGTGAAGCGCCTGATCGGCCGTCGTTTCGAAGAGCCGATGGTACAGAAAGACATCAGTATGGTTCCCTACTCCATCGTCAAAGCCAAGAACGGCGACGCATGGATCAAGGTGCGCGATAAAGACATCTCCGCGCCAGAGATCTCGGCTGAGATCCTGATGAAGATGAAGAAGACCGCTGAAGACTACTTGGGCGAGACTGTCACCGAAGCCGTCATCACCGTACCTGCTTACTTCAACGATGCACAACGCCAAGCCACCAAGGACGCTGGCCGTATCGCCGGTCTGGACGTAAAGCGCATCATCAACGAACCGACAGCGGCTGCGCTGGCGTTCGGCATGGACAAACAAGAGGGCGACCGCAAGATCGCGGTGTATGACTTGGGCGGCGGTACGTTCGACGTCTCCATCATCGAGATCGCTGAGATCGACGGCGAACACCAGTTCGAAGTGCTGTCCACCAACGGCGACACTTTCCTCGGCGGCGAAGACTTCGACATGCGCATCATCGACTTCCTGATCGACGAGTTCAAAAAGGAAAGCGGCGTCGATCTGAAGAAAGACATGCTGGCACTGCAACGTCTGAAGGACGCAGCTGAAAAAGCGAAGATCGAATTGTCTTCCGCACAACAGACCGAAGTGAACCTGCCTTACATCACTGCTGATGCGACCGGTCCTAAGCACTTGGCCGTGAAGATCACCCGCGCCAAATTGGAAAGCCTAGTGGAAGAACTGATCGCACGCACCATCGAGCCATGCCGTATCGCCATGAAGGATGCAGGTGTCACGAACGCAGACATCGCTGACGTGATCTTGGTCGGCGGTCAGACCCGTATGCCGAAAGTGCAAGACAAGGTGAAAGAGTTCTTCGGCAAAGAGCCACGCAAGGACGTGAACCCTGACGAAGCCGTCGCGGTTGGCGCGGCCATCCAAGGCGGCGTGTTGCAAGGCGAAGTGAAGGACGTGCTGTTGTTGGACGTGACTCCATTGTCTCTGGGTATCGAGACCATGGGTGGCGTGATGACCAAGCTCATCAAGAAGAACACCACGATCCCAACCAAAGCATCGCAAGTGTTCTCGACAGCGGATGACAACCAGTCTGCGGTGACCATCCACGTGCTGCAAGGCGAGCGCGAGATGACTTCCGGCAACAAGAGCTTGGGCCAATTCAATCTGTCCGACATCCCACCTGCTCCACGTGGCATGCCGCAGATCGAAGTGACCTTCAATATCGACGCTAACGGTATCTTGCACGTGAGTGCGAAAGACAAGGCCACCAACAAGGAAGCCAATATCACCATCAAGGCAAGCTCCGGCTTGAGCGAAGAAGAGATCCAACGCATGGTGGCTGATGCTGAAGCGCACGCCGACGAAGACAAGAAGGCGATGGAACTGGTGACCTCACGCAACCAACTGGATGCGCTGATCCATTCCACCAACAAGTCGATGAAGGAATACGGCGAGCAATTGTCTGCTGACGAAAAAGCCGCCATCGAGGCAGCCGTGAAGGAAGCAGAAGAAGTCGTGAAGGGTGACGATAAAGAAGCCATCGATGCGAAAGCTGAAGCATTGGCCACCGCTGCGCAGAAACTGGGCGAGAAGATGTACGCAGCAGAACAAGCTAAGGCACAAGGTGGTCAGGCACAAGCTGAGCAGCCAAAGCAAGATGACAACGTAGTGGATGCTGAATTCACCGAAGTCAAAGACAAGAAATAAGTTACACCTTTTGTGATGTATCAAGTGGGGCGCATGCGCCCCACTGCCACATGGAAAAGACATGAGCAAAAAAGATTATTACGAAGTCTTGGGCGTGAACCGTGATGCCTCTGATGAGGACATCAAAAAATCCTATCGCAAACTAGCGATGAAGTTCCATCCTGACCGCAATCCGGACAATCCGAAGGCAGAGGAACAATTCAAAGAAGCGAAGGAGGCCTACGAGACCTTATCCGACGGACAGAAACGTGCTGCCTACGACCAGTATGGTCACGCCGCTTTTGAGGCCGGCGGCATGGGCGGCGGCAATCCCTTCGGTGCGGGCGGAGCGGGTGCAGGCAACTTCGATTTCGGCGACATCTTCGGCGACATCTTCGGCGGTGGACGCGGCGGGCGTAGTCAAGCCCAACGCGGTTCTGATCTGCGCTACAACATGGAGATCACGCTGGAAGAAGCCGCACGTGGTGCG
>JBGSWB010000074.1:0-15755 GCA_041752675.1 Sideroxydans sp.
CTCTACAGGCTTGCTGCAAGAAGGGAGTCGTGTCTCTTATCGCTTGATGATCGCGGGTGATGCTACGCAGGTGCTTGCGTTGAAGACATCGCTACAAGAAAAGCTATCAGGCAACGAGAAGATGGAGGATGTGCGCGATGCACGTCCTGAGATACGTACCTCGTTGGAGCGCGCCGAACATTTTCTTGGCCTTGCGGCGCTTACGGCTGCCATCTTGGCAGGTGCGGCGATGGCATTGGCAGCGAGACGTTTCGTGTTGCGCCATTTGGATGGTGTGGCGGTGATGCGTTGCTTAGGCGCACAGCAAGGGCAGGTGTTGAGTCTTTTCCTTTATCAATTCGTCTTGCTCGGCATCGTGGCCGTGTTGGTTGGCGGCTTGTTGGGTTATCTCACACAAGCGGCTTTGGTCGAGAGTATCGCGTCCATGCGTGAGGCGAGCCTGCCGCAGCCGAGTGTGATGCCGCTGGTCAAAGCAGCCGTCAGCGGCTTCGCCTTGTTACTTGGTTTCGCATTTTTACCCTTGCTGCAACTGCGTAAGGTGTCACCTCTGCGTGTGTTGCGTCGTGAGTTGGGTCTGCCGGAAGCGAGTGCTTGGTTGATCTACGGATTGGCGGTGGGCGTGCTGGCTGCTTTGTTCTTGTGGCATGCGGGCTCGTTGAAGCTGGGGTTGGCGGTGTTGGGAGGGTTGCTTGCGGGCTTGCTTTTGTTTGGCTGGTTGGCTTGGCTGTTGTTGCATCTGTTGGCGCGTTACGCATCCAACTTTCAAGCGCACTGGAGACAGGCGTTCAATAATTTGGCGCGCCACGGGCGTAGTGCCGCAGTGCAAGTAGTGGCGCTGAGCTTGGGCGGTATGGCGCTATTGGTGTTGACCTTGGTGCGTGGCGACTTGTTGGAGGCGTGGCAGGGTAAGTTGCCGCCGGATGCGCCGAACCGATTCCTTGTCAACATCCAGGCTGATCAATATCAGCCCGTACTCGATCTATTTACGCAGCGTTCGCTACCCGCGCCTGAGTTGCAACCGATGGTGCGCGGCAGACTCATAGAGATCAACGAGCGCGTGGTGAATGGAGATAGCTTCGCTGATCAACGCGCGAAGGCATTGGTAGAACGCGAGTTCAATCTGTCCTACATGGAACAGATGCCTACTTGGAACGAGGTGACGGGTGGGCTATGGTGGAAGAATGACAGTGTCGGTGAGCTATCGGTCGAGGAGGGCATCGCCAAGACATTGAACATCAAATTGGGCGATTCGCTGACCTACGATGTGGCGGGGAGTCATTTCACTGCCAAAGTGACCAGTCTGCGCAAGGTGCAATGGGATTCGATGAAGGTGAATTTCTTCGTCATCACCACGCCCGAGCTACTCAAAGAGTTTCCGACCAGCTATCTCAGCAGTTTCTATCTACATCCTGACAAGGCGCGCGTGGGGGACGAGTTGTCGCGTACGTTCCCCAACATCCTGCTGATCGACACAGGCGCGGTCATCGCACAGGTGCGCGGCATCATGGATCAGATCGCGCAGACGGTGAGTGCGGTGTTCCTGTTCACGCTACTTTCAGGTTTGGCGGTCTTGTATGCTGCACTGCTGGCGACGCAGGATGAGCGTTCGCACGAGGCGGCGATACTGCGTACTCTAGGGGCGGATAGCCGCTACCTGCGCCGACTTCACCTTGCTGAATTCGCTATTCTGGGCGGTTTGAGTGGGCTATTTGCGGCGGCTGGGGCGACCTTGTTGGGCTGGGTACTGGCGCGCTTCGTGTTGGAGATACCCTATCAGGCGAACTTCTCGATCTGGGCGATCGGGCTGTTTGGCGGGATCGCTGTCGTCACCTTAGCTGGTTGGTTGGCGACCCGACGCATCGTGAATCTGCCTCCATTGCGCATCCTAGCTGCTGATTGATTGAGGATTTCTGGTTGACGCGAAGTCCAATATCCTTATAATGCGCGCTCCCTGAAAAAGGGAGTTCTAAACCTTGCCCCACCGTCCACTTAAATGTCGGGGGGCTTTAATCCACAAGGAGATGTAATGCGACACTACGAAATCGTATTTATCGTGCATCCTGATCAAAGCGAGCAAGTGCCCGCGATGATCGAGCGTTATCGCACGTTGGTGACCAGCAAGAATGGTCACATCCACCGTCTAGAAGACTGGGGCCGCCGCCAATTGGCATACCCAATCCAAAAGATCCACAAAGCACACTACGTGCTCATGAACATCGAGATCGATCAGCCAACACTGGAAGAACTGGAACACGCGTTCAAGTTCAACGATGCAGTGTTGCGCCACCTGACCATCAAGACTAAGGCAGCAGTCGTTGTGCCTTCCGCGATGATGAAGGAAGAAAAATCGCGCTCTTACGGCGGTGATGCAGCTGAAGTTGCACCAGCACCTGTAGCGGCTGCGTAATTTAGGATTGAGCAACAACCGTTGTGTGATCGACGGGGAGGTGGTGGAGTCGGAAGGCTTGCGCTACACCCCAGCAGGAATAGAGAGAGTGGTGTTCAAGTTGCGCCACACCTCGATGCAGCAGGAAGCAGGGATGCAACGCCAAGTTCAGTGTGATGTACCCGCACTGGCGCTCGGTGAAGCGGCTAAGCAAGTCGGCCGTGTGCAACCTGGACAGCAGGTGAGAGCCGAAGGTTTCCTAGCGCAACGTAGCCTCAAGATCGCACAGTTGGTGTTGCACATTGATAACGTCACATTGAAATAGGAGCAATAACATGGCTCGTGTATTTAAGAAAAAAGATGACAAGAAGGGTAACTCTTCACGTCAGTTGTTCAAGCGTCGTAAGTTCTGCCGCTTCACTGCAGAGAAGATCGCAGAAGTGGATTACAAGGATATCAACATCCTCAAGGAATTCATCGCTGAGAACGGCAAGCTGATCCCGGCTCGTATCACTGGCACCAAGACACGCTTCCAGCGTCAATTGAGTGTTGCTGTGAAACGTGCGCGTTTCTTGGCTTTGATGCCTTACACCGATTTGCACTAAGGAGTAGACCATGCAAGTTATTCTGATGGAAAAAGTAGTCAACCTCGGTCAGTTGGGCGATGTTGTCAAAGTTAAGAATGGTTTCGGACGCAACTTCCTGATTCCTCAAGGCAAAGCAAAACGTGCGACTGAAAGCAACGTTGCTGACTTCGCGGCACGTCGTGCTGAGTTGGAAGCGGCTGAAGCAGCTAAGTTGGCAGATGCTCAAGCGCGTGGCGCGAAGCTGGAAGGTTTTGTTCTGACACTGACTCAAAAGGCTGGTGTTGACGGCAAGCTGTTCGGTTCTGTGACCAATGCTGACATCGCAGCTGCGCTGGTAGCTAAGGGTCATCAAGTTGAGAAGGGCCAAGTGCATACGCCAACCGGTCATCTGAAGCAGATCGGTGATCACGCGATCACCATCGGCCTGCACCCAGATGTCGTGGCTAACGTCACTATCACTGTACAAGCTGAGCAATAATTCAGCGCTGTCAGGTAGTTAAGAAAAAGGGCTGGCGACAGCCCTTTTTTAACGTCTGGAAAGTGTAGAATCCCCTTCCCAAAATTTGCGGCCATATCATGCAAAATTTCTCTGCCCCCGTCTCTGATCCACAACTCGAAGCGTTGAAGTTGCCTCCCCACTCGGTCGAGGCGGAGCAATCTGTTTTGGGCGGCATCCTGTTGGATACCAGTGCGTGGGACAAGATCGCCGACTTGTTGAGTGAGCATGATTTCTATCGCCACGAGCATCGTTTGATCTGGCGCCACATCGGTCGTCTGACCGAGCATGCAAAGCCGATCGATGTCATCACGGTCGCAGAATCCCTTGAAAGTAACGCCGAGCTAGAGAAGGCGGGCGGCTTGGTGTATCTAGGTACGCTGGCGCAGAACGTGCCCTCTGCCGCCAACATCCGCCGTTATGCCGAGATCGTGCGCGAGCGCGCCATCATGCGTAAGCTGGTCGAGGTGGGAAGTGAGATCGCGACCAGCGCTTACAACCCAGGTGGGCGTGATGCTGGGCAATTGTTGGATGAGGCAGAGAGCAAAGTCTTCGAGATATCTGAGCAGGGAGAACGTGGACGCCAAGGTTTCGCTCCTATCTCTCCGTTGCTGACTGAGGTGGTCGAGCGCATCGAAAGCCTATATAGCCGTGAGAACACGAGTGAGGTCACGGGAATCGCTACAGGCTTCACTGATCTGGATCGCATGACATCGGGTTTGCAACCAGGTGATCTGATCATCGTTGCGGGTCGCCCAAGTATGGGTAAGACCGCATTCTCCATCAATATCGCTGAGAACGTCGCACTGGAGTCGGGCAGAGCAGTTGCCATCTTCAGTATGGAAATGGGCGGTACGCAATTGGCGATGCGTATGATCGGTTCGGTTGGTCGTTTGAATCAGCACACCTTGCGTACGGGTAGGCTGGAGGATGACGATTGGTCTCGCATGACGCATGCCTTGGGGCAGTTGAACGACGCAAAGATCTTTATCGATGAGACAGCGGGTCTGAATGCATTGGAGTTGAGGTCTCGCGCACGTCGATTGGAGCGGCAGAATCGTAGCGCCGATGCACAAGGTGTCGAGACACCGGGTCTTGGTTTGATCGTCATCGACTACATCCAGTTGATGAGTTCACCCGCAGGTCGGAATAGTGAGAACCGAGCGACAGAGATCTCCGAGATATCGCGTTCCTTGAAATCACTGGCTAAAGAGTTGCATGTACCTGTCATTGCATTGTCACAGCTAAACCGAAGTTTGGAGCAACGCCCCAATAAGCGTCCTGTGATGTCTGACTTGCGCGAATCCGGCGCTATCGAACAGGACGCAGACTTGATCTTGTTCATCTATCGTGACGAGGTCTACAACCCAGATACCCCAGACAAGGGCAAAGCCGAAATCATTGTAGGTAAGCAGCGTAACGGCCCGATCGGAAAGGTCGAGTTGGTGTTCAGAGGAGAGTACACGCGGTTCGAGAATCTTGCTCCAGGTCAATATTCCTCACAGGGGTACGGTGGGGACTAGATAGGGATATGGTGTTTCAAGGCAATAAAACTTCAGAATTTTCGTTTTATTTCTTGGCGATTCGGATGCTGTTGGTTACAATGCGCACCGTTTTATAGGCGCGTAGCTCAGCTGGTTAGAGCACTTGGTCGACATCCAAGGGGTCGTTGGTTCGAGTCCAATCGTGCCTACCAATCAAAACAACAAAGTGCGGCTATGGCCGCATTTTGTATTTTTAGGAATCAATATGCCGATCATTACCTTGCCTGATGGCTCGCAAAGAACTTTCTCTAACCCTGTCACGGTTGCTGAAGTCGCGCAGAGTATCGGCGCAGGACTGGCGCGTGCCGCACTGGCTGGTAGGGTGGGCGGTCAAGTCGTCGATACCTCGTATTTGATCTCGGGTGATGTCAATCTCGCCATCATCACGGACAAAGATGCTGAAGGTGTCGATCTCATTCGCCATTCGACGGCTCACTTGTTGGCTTACGCCGTCAAAGAACTATTCCCTGAAGCACAAGTGACCATTGGCCCAGTCATCGAGAATGGTTTCTTTTACGACTTCGCCTACTCGCGCCCATTCACACCAGAAGACCTGACAGCCATCGAAAAGCGTATGTCGGAGCTGGCGAAAAAAGACCTCCCAGTGACACGCAAGGTATTGCCGCGCGATGAAGCGGTGGCCTATTTCAAATCAATTGGCGAAGCATACAAAGCCGAGATCATCGAATCTATCCCTGCCGATCAAGATGTTTCGCTTTACAGCGAAGGTGAGTTCACCGATCTGTGTCGCGGCCCACACGTTCCTTCGACGGGCAAACTTAAAGCATTCAAATTAATGAAGGTCGCTGGAGCTTATTGGCGTGGCGATTCTAAGAACGAGATGTTGCAGCGCATCTACGGTACGGCTTGGGCAAAGAAGGAAGAGCTCGATGCTTATCTGATGCAGATTGAAGAGGCGGAAAAGCGCGACCACCGTAAATTGGGTAAGCAACTCGACCTGTTCCACATGCAAGACGAAGCGCTAGGTATGGTGTTCTGGCATCCCAAGGGATGGGCTCTGTGGCAGGCTATCGAGCAGTACATGCGCAATGTCTATCGGGATAATGGCTATCAGGAAGTGCGTTGCCCACAGATCATCGATCGTGTGTTGTGGGAAAAATCTGGTCACTGGGAACACTTCAAAGCGGGTATGTTCACCACTGAGTCCGAGAAGCACGAATACGCTATCAAACCGATGAATTGTCCCGGACATATTCAGGTGTTCAATGCGGACTTGCGCTCATATCGCGAATTGCCGTTGCGTTATGGTGAGTTTGGTTCTTGCCATCGCAATGAGCCTTCTGGTGGTTTGCATGGCTTGATGCGTGTGCGTGGTTTTGTGCAAGACGATGGACATATCTTCTGTACAGAAGCGCAGATCGAGTCAGAAGTGACAGCTTTCAACGCGCTGGTGCTCAAGGTCTATAAGGATTTTGGCTTCAATGACGTTACGGTTAAGTTGGCGCTACGCCCGGAAAGTCGCGTTGGCTCTGACGATATTTGGGATAAGGCTGAAGATGCTTTACGTGCTGCCCTGCGCGCGTCAGGTCTGGAGTGGATCGAATTGCCGGGCGAAGGTGCCTTCTACGGTCCTAAGATCGAATTCCATATCAAGGATGCGATAGGTCGCTCCTGGCAGTGCGGCACGATCCAAGTCGACTTCTCTATGCCCGGACGTTTGGGGGCGGAGTTCGTGGACGAGGACAATACGCGCAAGACGCCCGTGATGTTGCATCGTGCGATTCTCGGTTCGTTGGAGCGTTTTATCGGCATGTTGATCGAAAATCATGCGGGTGCGATGCCCTTGTGGCTCTCGCCAGTGCAGATGGTGGTGATGAATATCTCGCAAGCACAAGAGGCTTATGCCGAGAAAGTCGCCGAAACGCTACGGGCAGCAGGCTTCCGTGTGCAATCGGATTTGCGCAATGAGAAGATTACCTATAAAATACGCGAACATAGCTTGCAGAAGTTGCCTTACCAGTTGATTTTGGGCGATAAGGAAGTTGCTGCAGGACTCGTTGCCGTGCGAAACCGCCAAGGTGAAGACCTTGGGCAGATGTCGGTGGAGGCGCTGATTCAGCGCTTGAAATCCGAGCTGCTAGGCGGATAGCGCGGTTTAATTTTTTAATGGAGAATTTCCAATAGCACAAGATAAGTCGCAGCGTATCAATGAGCAGATCACAGCACCTCAGGTGCGACTCATTGGCGCGGAGGGAGAGCAGGTTGGCGTAGTGGCAATTGCGGAAGCATTGCGCATGGCTGATGAAGCGGAATTGGATCTGGTGGAGATCGCGCCTTTGGCGGAACCACCTGTTTGCCGAATCATGGATATCGGTAAGTTCAAATATGCCGAGGCCAAGAAGCAGCACGAAGCCAAACTTAAGCAAAAGCAAGTTCAAGTCAAAGAGATCAAGTTCCGTCCTGGTACGGATGATGACGATTACAACATCAAGTTGCGCAATCTGATCAAATTCTTGGCTGATGGCGACAAGACCAAGATCACGTTGCGTTTCCGTGGTCGTGAGATGGCGCACCAAGAGATCGGGATGCGACTGATCGAGCGTATCAAGATCGATCTGGATGAGCATGGTGTGGTCGAGCAGTATCCAAAGATGGAAGGCCGTCAGATGGTGATGGTGCTCGGTCCAAAGAAGAAATAAATTTATATCGTAGCGGAGCAAGGGGCTCGCCGTTACGGTGGTTGTGAATAGAGTCCCATACAAGTGGTTCCGGGTTTCAAGTGTCTCTGCCAGAGACCTCCTGGCGTCATCAAATAAAATGGAGTCGTTATGCCAAAGATGAAAACTAAGAGCAGCGCGAAGAAGCGTTTCGTCGTTCGCCATGGCGGTACTATCAAGCGCGGTCAAGCGTTCAAGCGCCATATCCTGACCAAGAAGACCACCAAGAACAAGCGTCAATTGCGTGGTTCGACTGGTGTGCATGAAACCAACACGGCGTCTGTTCGCGCCATGATGCCCTACGCATAAGGAGATTTGAAAAATGGCAAGAGTTAAACGTGGTGTAACGGCGCGCGCGCGTCACAAGAAGATTCTGGTAAAGGCCAAGGGTTACCGTGGTCGTCGTAATAGTGTCTACCGCATCGCTAAAGAAGCGGTGATGAAGGCTGGTCAATATGCTTATCGTGACCGTCGTCAAAAGAAACGCCAATT
This sequence comes from Sideroxydans sp., assembly GCA_041752675.1. Lineage (GTDB taxonomy): Bacteria > Pseudomonadota > Gammaproteobacteria > Burkholderiales > Gallionellaceae > Sideroxyarcus. Next base: position 8,184 of record JBGSWB010000074.1, read on the forward strand.
CCGCACATTGTGGATCGCGCGTATCAATGCGGCTGCACGTGAGCATGGCATGCCTTACAGCGTGTTCATGAATGGCTTGAAGAAGGCAGCGATCGAGATCGATCGTAAGGTATTGGCCGACTTGGCTGTGTTCGACAAGGTCGCGTTCACGCAGATCGTCGGACAAGCGAAGGCTAGCCTCGGCGCGTAAGTATCGCGCAATATAAAAAAGGAGGCTTTGTGCCTCCTTTTTTGTTTCAAGATTCGGTTATCTAAACGATGCAAGAACTCCAAACAATCCTTGATGATGCACTCCAGAGTTTTGCTGCGATCAATGACGCAGTGGAACTGGAAAATGCAAAAGCACGCTACCTCGGTAAAGAGGGAAGTTTGACTGGACTATTGAAAGGTTTGGGAAAACTCTCGGCTGAAGAGCGACCCGCTGCCGGTGCGCGCATCAATCAAGTCAAACAACAGATCGAATCTGCCTTGCAGGAGCGGCGTGATGCTATCCAGCAACACGCACTGCAAGCCAAGTTGGCTGCGGAATCCCTAGATGTCACTTTGCCCGGAAGAAACGCCAGTGTGGGCGGTTCGCATCCTGTGACACGCACATTGGATCGTATCGAGACCTTGTTCCATTCCATCGGCTATGACGTGGCTGAAGGACCTGAGATCGAAAACGATTTCTACAACTTCACCGCTTTGAACATCCCCGAGGACCATCCTGCACGCGCGATGCATGACACGTTCTACATCGACGACCAGCATGTGTTGCGTACTCACACTTCCCCCATTCAGATCCGCTACATGCAAGCGCATGTAGAGAAGTTCAAGCATCTGGAAGTGATGCCAGACATTCGAATCATCGCACCCGGACGTGTCTATCGCGTCGATTCCGATGCGACGCATTCGCCTATGTTCCATCAGGTCGAAGGTCTGTGGGTCGGTGAGCGGGTGAGTTTTGCTGATCTGAAAGGGGTCATCGCTGATTTCCTACAGAACTATTTTGAGACCGAAGACATGCAAGTGCGATTTCGCCCTTCGTTCTTTCCATTCACTGAGCCATCGGCTGAGATGGATATGAGTTGGAAAGGTGGTTGGCTGGAGATCGGTGGTTGCGGCATGGTGCATCCGAACGTGTTGAAGCATGTCGGCATCGATAGCGAGAAATACATTGGTTTTGCTTTCGGCATGGGCGTCGAGCGTTTAACGATGTTGCGCTACGGTGTGAACGACCTGCGTTTATTCTTTGAAAATGATCTTCAATTCTTAAAGCAGTTTTCTTAATGAAGCTCTTATTGAAGATCATTTCGGTGAAGGCTAATGCGGCGAAGACGCGTTATGCCGTAGCCAAAACGACGTGCAATTCCTAAAACAATTTAATTGATATGCAATTCTCAGAATCTTGGTTACGTAGTCTTGTGAATCCATCGCTCTCCAGCGAGGAGTTGTCGCATCTGCTGACGATGGCAGGGCTAGAAGTCGAAGAGTTGAAACCAGTCGCAGCCGCCTTCGATAAAGTCGTCGTTGGGCAGGTGCTGACCAAAGACAAACACCCTGATGCAGACCGTCTGAATATTCTGTCAGTTGATGTTGGTCAAGCTGAGCCGTTGAACATCGTTTGCGGCGCGGGAAACGTCAGTGTCGGCATGAAGGCACCCTGTGCGTTGGTGGGTGCCAAACTTCCTGGCATCGAGATCAAGCAAGCAAAAGTGCGTGGTATCGCGTCCTTCGGCATGATGTGTTCAGAGAAAGAACTCGGGCTGGCAGAAGAAAGTTCTGGATTGATGGTGCTGGATGCAGATGCGACTGTGGGGCAAAGTATCCGCGAACATCTCGATCTGGACGATCATCTCATCACCCTCAAGCTCACTCCGAATCGTTGTGATTGTTTGTCGCTGAACGGTATTGCACGAGAAGTGGCTGCCTTGACGGGAATTGCCATGGCGACTTTGCCAGCAGCCACATTCGCGCAAACAAGTGAACAAAATCGAAAAGTAAAAGTGACAGCCTCATCAGCCTGTCCAAGATACAGCGGTCGCGTTATATCGGGTGTGAATGCTAAGGCGCAGACACCCGCATGGATGATTAAGCGCTTGGAGCGTTGCGGCTTGAGAAGCATCAGCGCATCGGTCGATGTGACCAATTATGTATTGTTGGAACTTGGCCAACCCTTGCATGCCTTCGATCTAAATAAACTGGATGGTGACATTGAGGTGCGTTTTGCACGCGCTGGAGAAACGATCAAATTATTGAACGAGCAACTTGTCGAGTTGCAAGGCGACATGCTGGTGATTGCAGATGCAAAATCTCCTGTTGCCTTGGCTGGTGTGATGGGAGGGGCAGATAGTGCAGTGGATGAAGCTACTACTGACATCTTCCTAGAAAGTGCATTCTTCGCTCCCAGTGCCATCGTAGGCAAATCGCGTCGCCTTGGTTTCAGTTCGGATTCTTCTTATCGCTTCGAGCGAGGTGTGGATTTCGCTGCAACAGCTTTTGCGCTAGATCGCGCGACTCAATTGATACTAGATATCTGCGGCGGACAAGCGGGGGCAGTGACTGAAGTCATTAGTGAGTTGCCAGTTCGCCATCCAGTGAAGCTGCGTACTTCGCGTGTACACCGCGTGCTGGGTATCTCGATGCAGCCTGAGCAGATCGCACACATCCTGTCGCGGCTTGGGATGGCGTTCCAACAGGATGGTGATACGTTCATGGTGATGCCGCCAAGTTATCGTTTCGATATCGAGATCGAAGAGGATCTTGTCGAAGAAGTCGCGCGCGTACATGGTTACGAGAACATCCAACCCGCGCCTATCCAAGCGCATATGAGCATCCTGCCACGCATAGAGTCACAACGTCCTTTAGCTAAACTGATGCAGACAATGGTCGCACGTGACTATCAGGAGACCATCAACTACGCCTTCGTGGAGTCAGCGTGGGAGCGTGATCTGTGCGGTAATACAGCTCCCATCACTTTGAAGAATCCCATTGCAAGCCAGATGAGCGTAATGCGTAGTAGCTTGCTAGGCGGACTCTTGGAATCGTTGAGAACCAATCTGGCGCGCAAGCAAACGCGTGTTCGCTTGTTCGAAGTTGGAGCTTGCTTCTCTATCTCTACTGCAACGAACGGTTATAAGCAAAAAGAGCGTTTGGCTGGGTTGGCCTACGGCGGTGCGCAATCCGAACAGTGGGGTGTTGCATCGCGCCATGTCGATTTTTACGATGTGAAGGGCGATGTCGAGGCGCTGTTCGCTCCCTTGACGGTGAACTTTCAAGCGCAAACTCATGCAGCGTCTCATCCCGGCAGATCGGCCAAGATCACTTTGGATGGGAAAGAGATCGGTTGGATCGGCGAGTTACATCCGCAATGGCAACAACAATATGATTTGCCGAATCCGCCTGTGTGGTTCGAGATCGATATGTCTGCGCTGACAAGTATCCAAGTCCCCAAAGCAACTGGCATCTCGCGCTTCCCATTGGTGCGCCGAGATGTTGCTGTTTTGGCTGACGAATCCGTGTTGGTTGAGACATTATTGATAGCCATGCGTGGTGTCAAAGCCCCCTTTGTGGAAGACATCGGACTGTTCGATGTGTATCGCGGAAAGGGAGTAGAGCAAGGCAAAAAAAGCCTTGCATTCCGTGTGTTATTGCAAGATACTCAAAAGACACTAACCGAATCTGAGATTGAACCAAGCATCGCACAGTTGGTAGATGCACTAAATAAAAACGGCGCACAGCTACGTAGTTGAAGGGGAAGTAATGGTAACGACATTAACCAAAGCAGAATTGGCAGACCTACTTTTCGAGAAGGTCGGCTTGAACAAGCGCGAAGCAAAAGATATGGTGGAAGCTTTCTTTGAAGAGATTCGCATGCAGTTGGAAAAAGGGGATAGTGTCAAACTTTCCGGCTTTGGCAATTTCCAGTTGCGCGATAAACCTCAACGTCCTGGCCGCAATCCTAAGACTGGCGAGGAGATTCCCATCACTGCACGCCGTGTCGTGACTTTCCATCCGAGCCAGAAGCTCAAAAGCATGGTAGAGAAGACCTATCATGGAACCGCACGTAGCTGATTTTGCATTGCCGGCGATTCCGGCGAAGCGCTACTTCACCATCGGTGAAGTGAGTGAGTTGTGTGGTGTAAAAGCACATGTCTTGCGTTACTGGGAACAAGAATTCACCCAACTAAAACCCGTCAAACGTGGTGGTAACCGCCGTTACTACCAACATCACGAAGTCCTTCTAATACGTCGCATCCGCGAGTTGTTGTACGAAGAGGGATTTACCATTAGTGGTGCTCGTAGTCGCCTTGATCAGCAACATCTAGAGGGGGGGCAGGCAGAAAAAACGACTGTCGCGAACTTCGTTCCTCACGATTTCCACATGCGTCGTGAGCTACAAGATATATTGAGCTTGTTGCGTGCCTAAACAGTTGTCTGTTGCCTCGAAAGCATCTCAAGAAAAAATATGCTCTGCTATAATCTGGAACTTCAGCGTGTAGCGCAGCCTGGTAGCGCACTACCTTGGGGTGGTAGGGGTCGGAGGTTCGAATCCTCTCACGCTGACCAAGTTTTTGTGTGTTTTCATCATCATGAGTAGCCTGCGTACGTGATGTGAATCGTAAGCTTCAGTTCTCAATCAATTTGTTTGCGAGGTTCCATGTATCGCGATTTGATCTTCAGCAGAAGCTTCCAATTTTTGGTACTAATCACGGCTTCATCCTTGGTCTTTGCATCCGAAGCCGTGGTCTCAGAGCAGTCTTACCTTCAAGAATTTCCCGTCGTTCTTAGTGCCTCTCGTTTGGCACAACCTATCTCTGAAACGCCTAATGCGATGACTGTTCTGGATCGTGCCACGATCAAGGCATCTGGCTTTAGGAAAATCGCAGACCTATTTAGGCTGGTACCTGGAATGTACGTAAGCTACTTGAATGGCTATACCCCTATCGTTTCATATCATGGCACGACCGATAATTATTCACGTCGTATGCAGGTTCTGGTCGATGGACGAAGTGTTTATCTTCCTCCATTTTCCAAAGTCAGCTGGGAAGATATTCCCCTGTTGATGGATGATATTGAGCGAATCGAGGTGATACGTGGCCCAGCAGCAGCATCTCATGGAGCGAATTCAACGCAGGGGGTCATAAACATCATCACACGCGACGCATCAGCGAGTAATGGAGTTCGTGCAAGCCTTACTCAAGGTGAAGGTGGTATATCTGATGTGTCTGCAAGCTTTGGGCGGAGTGGGGATGAATTAGATTACCGTTTGAGCGTGGGGCGTCGTTCTGACAATGGTTACTACACGCCTTTACTGAATGACAAGAATGCAACACGCATCTTCAACTGGCGTAGCAACTACCATCCGAATGCTGAAGATAGCTTTGATGTTCAATTCGGTCATAGCGATGCACTAAGCGGTGAGGGTGTTTTAGGTAGGAAGGAAGATCCTTTTCGAGATGTCACTTCATCGAATGATTTTCAACAGATATCGTGGTTAAGGATTATTGATTCTGGCGATGAGTTCAGAATTCAGTACAGTCATACGCGTTCGACGCGCATGGATAACAAATTAGCATCTTCCTACCCTAAGCTAGAGATTTTCACGCAGCGACACGATATTGAGTTCCAACACAATTTCGAACTGACTTCATCGAACCGTTTCGTGTGGGGGGCAGGTTTGAGAGACGATGCAGTCGAAGCGGCTTATTGGTTCACCGATAAGCCTCCGACATTGAAACAAACGCGTGTGTTTGCACATGATGAATGGCGGATCACACCTGCATCAGTTGTGAATATGGGGACGATGTTGGAGGATGATGGTATGGGGCATCGAAATACTTCACCTAGGCTCTCGCTCAATTACCACATGACGCCTCAGCAGACTTTTCGCATCAGCTCATCGGTTGCTTACCGCAGTCCCGCAGTGCTTGAAGAATATGCTAACTCGCAACCGTACAAGGGTTATAGAAAAGCGCTTTCTACAGGAGGGCTATCTCCCGAGAAGATGTTTTCCAAAGAGATTGGATACATTGGCGAATTCCCATCTCGGTCGCTGACTGTTGACACTAGAGTCTATTCGGATCAATTGAGTGGACTGATTGGAATGGATGCATTAATCAGCGCCACTTATCCCACAGGATATGTGAGCGCAAAAAATCTATTTTCAGTTCACTTTATGGGTTGGGAAAGTAGTTTGAAATATAGATGGGAAGAAAATGGGGATATTCTGTTCAATTTTTCTCGTCAGGTTACTCGTTGCAGTTCATACGAATTACCAACAAATTACATTCCAAGTAACCCGTTATTTGCACAGCATGTGGTTGCGCCATATGACACCCTATTGAAGCAATGTCCTCAGATGACGCCATTCAATAGCGCAAGCATGTTACTCAAACAACAACTTGGCAGTGGTGTGTCGTTCAGTACAGGATATTACTATCAAGGTGAGATGCGAGTGCTAGATGCTGGCGCGGTACAGACGCCGATGAGTCGAGTCGATATAAAGATAACTAAGTCCTTTGGGAACTTGGAAAAGCGTGGTGGTGGAGAGGTGGCTTTGGTGATGCAGAATGTATTCCAAGATAAGTATTCGGAATACATCAACATCATGCAACTAACTGAGCTTCTTTTCGACCGACGTGCTTACCTCACAGCGACCCTACATTTTTGATCTGATTACCTCAGTGTGTTCAGTCCTTTCCCGATTGGGCAGGGTGGCGCTGTTTTCTTTCCTTGTTGTAGTAGGCAGCATCTCTCAAGTTCAGGCAACTTCAATCAGTGTTGCTATCGTTCTGAGCGAAAATTCAGGCGCATATCAAGAATTGGGTGCCGAATTAAAAGATGCAGTTCCCAAAAGGTACACGACAAATGTCGTTAGGATAGGCGAGAACATTCCTTCAGCCGATCTGTTCATCGCAGTAGGTATGAAAGCAGCCGAGGCACTCTCTCAAAGAGATGCGCCCACCCTCAATGTCTTGCTTCCGCGAGCTGGCTTCCAGCAAATGAAGCGAGTCACGTCATCAAGTTATTCTGCCATCTTTATGGATCAGCCCATGAAGCGGCAATTGGCTTTGATTGCCACATTACTGCCTAATGCAACTTCAATCGGCGTGCTGTATGAAACTCCCCCGATAGAGCTGGACAGCTTGCGAAAATTGGCGAGTACGATGCACTTTGACTTGCAAGAGCAAAAAGTGGATCAACACCATCTGATTGCTGGAGCACTGTCAGACCTGTTGCAGGTGAGCGATGTCTTATTGGTGTTACCGGATGACAATGTCTATCGATCAGACACCATACGCAACATCTTGCTAGAGACTTATCGCGCCCAAGTACCTATGGTGGGACTTTCTGCAAACTATGTTCGTGCCGGCGCATTGTGCGCGATCTACAGCACGCCGCAACAGATCGCATACCAAGCCGCAGAGGCGATCGAGGACTTCGCTAACACGGGTAGATTACCCGTGCCGCAATACACCAAAGAATTCGACATATCGGTCAATATGCAAGTGGCTCGCTCGCTTGGCGTACCAGTCAAAGACGCAGTGCAACTGCGCGTGGAAGTAAGGAGGCGACAATGAGAAAGCAAGG